>NZ_CP031314.1 GCF_004799685.1 Halobellus limi | reverse complement strand
CTGGTCGAAGTCGAGGACGTCGAAACAGCGTCGTACGGTCGGTATCGTAGTACAGATCGTTGTAGCCAAGCGAGCAGGTGAGCCCGCCGTGATAATCGATATCGACCAGGAGGACGTCGTGGCCTCGCGCAGAGAGTGCGCCACCAGTATGAATGACGTCGGTTGTCTTCCCCCGCGCCTCCCTTCTGGTTCGCTACCGTGATTCGTGCGGTATTGGTGTCGGTCATTAGCTTCGTTTTTCTCGTTATGTTCGTTTCGTTCGTTTTGGTCGTTTAGTTCGGTGCGTTCGGTGAGGGTGTTTCACTCGGTGAGAGGATTACTACGATGTTAAAACCAACTGTTCGTTTCGCTCGTTGAACTAATTGCGTTCATTTCTATCACTCAATTCGTTCCGTTCGTTTTGTTCGTTTCTGCTAAAGGCCAACCAAAGACAAACCAGTTCGTTTGGAGAATTCAATTCATCGATCTCGTTTACTTCATACCATTCATTCTATTCGTTTCGTTCGTTCCTTTCGTTTCGGCAAAGGAGGTCGGCACCTTCTGTGGGGATGCGAAGCTGGATAGGATAGTCAGCTGAGAAGGCTTCGACAGGTACTCGCAAAACCGACTTCTCAGAGGGGGTTAAAGCGATCGGACGGACAGACGTTTCTCAAACTCTTGGTCCGTCTTCTCTCGAATTCGTGGCGTACCTCATCTTGGTCGGATTCAATCCCGAACTCGTCCTCAAACGAATCGAACCCAAGCGTCGACAGAATATCCAAGAGGAGCTCGATTCGTCGATCCTGCAGAGTCTCGTAGGTCCAGAAGGAGTTGAATACGCCACTACATCGGCGTCCACATTCGAAACGTCACCGCCATCGTGCTGCTCACGGAGTTTGTCGAGGGAGTCGCGATCGACGTTGCCGTATTCGGCCGTGAAATACCGATTGGGGTAGATACTGGCGAAACCGTCGATCTCGGAGTAGTACTGCGTCATCTTCTCGGCGAGTGGCCGATTACTCGCCCCGATATTATCGGTGTCACGGAGCAGGAGGAAGTTCCCGATATCGTCGATGAACCCCTGCGTGATGAACTCCGAGATATTGTCTTTCAGTCGCTCCTCCTCTTCGTCGAGATCAGAGCGCTGCACCAGCTCGATATAGCGTTCGATCTCTGACGCGATCTCGATGTCCGGCTCCGAGTCGAGTTTGAAAAACTCCCGAAGCCACGTCGGGTCTTCCGGGTCGCTGACGGGAGTCTGCGGGAGGACGTGTTCGAGATGGATGTTCCCCATGTTCAGGTCTCGCTCGACGGCACGACTACTGTCATCGAAGTGATCCTGGGCGATCTTCCCGAAGAGCAGTCGCGCCGTTCCGGTACTCCAGGACTGCGTCTGAACGACCGTATCGACGAACCGGTCGCCGAACAGCGTCGGCGTAGAGGAACGCATCTCGGTGATGAGGTACTCTCGAGAAGCCTCGTATACACTATCTGGAGTGGCGTCGGCAGTTGGTGCGAGATTGAACTCCTCGACGGCCTCGATGAAGACCTCGCGGAAAATACTCGGACGTTCAGAGATGAGGAGGCGTCGCAGGTTGAGTTTCTCGATGGTCTCTAGTACGCGGTGGAACTGTGCTGCATCCCGTTCCGATTCAGGATTGGTGTGATAGTAGAGCGCCAGGACGAATGGCCGCCACTGGTCCATCTGTTGGTTATTGAGGCGAACAAGGATTTCCCGACACTGCTCTCGGTGACTGGCTAACTCAAGGTCCTCGGCGGCGAGCTCCGTGGTTGTGATATCTTGGTAGTAGTCGACGAGGTCGTGCGCGTAGTCGAGGAAGGCCTTCGCTTCATCGAGATTCCGAAGGCGCGGGACGACATCCGAGTCGATGTTCCTCGTGTCGAAGGCGTTGGTCAGTTCGGCGCTCGCGTCACCAATCCTGTCGATGCCATCGTCGACGATACTCAGATAGATCGAGAGGTAGTCGTCGATGGCATCACCATCGGTTGCGAACGCCACCACGATGTCCTCCCACTTGTCGACGTACTCGTCTTTCACGTCGGTATCGAAGAACGCGTTCACGACCGCCGCCCTGATACGGTCGATCTTCGTCAGATCGACGCCGCGGTCGTTCAAAATCTCGAAGATCTGCATCCGGAAGTCCGACTCCGCCTCTCGAATCAGGTACTCCCCGACGTGGTAGGAGTTGTAGACGTAGTTAAGGATATTCACGAGCGCTCGCACAGTCTCGTCCGGCGTCTCGGCGTCGGCGACGACGCCGCTAATCTTCTCGTCGTAGAACTCGTAGGCCTTCAACAACCGCCGGTGTGAGCGGTACAGTTTGAAGAACGCCCCCGAGGAGAGCGAGTCAGTATCCAAGTCCGCGAGGTCATCGTCCGTAGTGCCGAACCGGTCCAGACACTCCGAGACTTGCACCGCATCGCTGTTGTTCCCGTGGATTCTGAAGTCGGCCTCGTTCTTGAGGTAGTCCACCTGGGCGGAGGGCCCATCATGAGGGCTTTGAAAAATTCAGCGTCGTGTTTGTTCAGCGTGAGCCGGGGCTCACGTTTGCCGAACGACTCCTCCACATAGAGAATATCGGTGATTCGCCCGATCCCGTAGTCCCGGAACTCCGCCAGGGTATCGTCCTCGATAGAGGCTGGATCGACGTCCTCGAGGTGCTCCATAAGGACGCGCAACAGCAGGTGTGTCGTCGTCAGCCGCTGTTGGCCGTCGATGACCTCATACACCTGTTTGTCGTCGTTGACCGCGAAGTACATCGAGCTGAAGAACACGTCAGAAACTTCGCGTCGGTCAGCGACCAAGTCGGCATTAACGAACTGCTCGATGTCCGACCAATACTGTTCGTGATGGATGTTCTTCCACGAGTACAGTCGCTGGTACTCTGGTACGTTGAACTTCTGATCGGTGAGAACCTCCCCCAGAGTCCGTTTCTCCATCTCGAAATTCTCGGCCGTAATCGGCCGAACTACCTTCCCATCACCGACATTCCGGGTATCGAGATCTCTGCCATCGTAGTCGATGTACTTATCATACAAATCGTCAGCCTCGTCCGACATTATTGACTGCTGTTTGTAGTCCGTCCATTTACCGTTGTGGGCGGATTTCCGGGCCGAGTCAGGTCACCCCAGAAGGTTAGCGAGTTCGTGGAGACTCTCTTTGAGATTACGCTTGAACTCGGTAGAGACGGTAATGAACTCGCCATCGTCGCTGTGTTCCTTGTACTTTCCCAGCGAAAGAGCGAGCTCCCCGCTCGGAGTTGCAACGAGCTTGAAGATAACCGAAGTGCTCTGTAAGCCGGTTTCCAGCCACGCCTTTTCGATATCTGCCCATTCGCCAGCGGAGGTATCTGCTGAATCAACCTCGTAAGCCAAGCTGTGAACCTTCCCCCGATTCCGAGAGTGTTCAGTCTGAACTGGAGCGAGCACGTGTTCAGTACCGCGGACCTGCTTCCCGAGCTGAAGCATCGTCCGCCCGTCAGGCGTTTCGGTGAGTTTGAACCACTTCTGGTACGGGTCATACGAGGCACTCAACCACCAGAATCCGAGATCGTTCCAGTCCGATTGCCCTCCCTGATCGAACTTCCCGTACTCCCATGCTCGACGAAGACCCTCGCTGTGTTCAGCTAGATATTCTCGCGGCAGGACGACGTCCATCGAGGGATTGGCTGGCTTTGATTGTCGGAGCCAGTGGATGACGCCGTGATACCCGTCGCTGAAGTCGTGTTGGACCGCGTGAGGCCAGGTCGGGAGAATGCCAGAGAGATCGACGTTGAATCCGGAGAAGTCCTCTTCTGCCAACCAGAGGATGCTGTACCCTGCAGCGAGATACTCAGCGGTTACTGCGTCGACATCCTTGTCCTCGTGTTTGTGCTGTGCTTCGACGCCGATGCCACGGCCCTCAGGGAACTGAGGCTGTGGAAACTCAACGAGAATATCGGCACGCCGGTCACCCAGCTGCTGTTCTAGTCCTATTGTAGCGTCGGGATACTCGGTCGTGAGCTTCGAATACGCGATCGACTTCATCCGCAAATGAGGTGGAGATTCACCGCCACAGTCCGTCTCCTCTTCAGCAGCGTGGTAGAAATGCCGCGCGACGAACGATCCCTTCCGGCGATGGGAGTCGCGAATTTTTAATTGATCGCCGCACTTCGGGCACTCGAGGAGATCCCCTTTCTGTACCTGATTCGGGATGACCTCGGTACCGTCGTGGAGGGCCAAGAACGGCATACTAGTTGTCGCAGTTTAGCAGCCCAGCTATAGAATAATACCCCTGTTGTGCCCCTCGTTTGAGAGGTATATCTATTTAATCCGAGAGTCAGTCAGCCAACAGTGAGAATGGTGTCAGTCTTACTTCTCGAATTTGCCAACGCCAATCGACCCATCTACTTCAAACCAGAAACCGACATAGAGGTATTTGACGATGACGAGGAAGAGTGGGATCCGCTGTTCAAATCCTCATACTCCCTCTCAGCACTCATTGAAGCGCTCAAAGCGAACAGCATAGAAGCTGGGAACGTCCGCTTCGAGGACTCGATCGCTCAAGAGTATCTTCGCCACCTCAAGGAAGCAGGGATTGATGACCAGCTGCATCACGAGGACCTAATGAATCGTGACCGGCTCGTGGCGTTTGCTGACGCAGGATACACAACGGTCGACGACCTCCTGGGGACAGCAGATCCGATCGATATCTCCAAAGATACCGGTGTGGACCGCGATGTCGTCTCCAGTATCGCGACGAACCATCTCGACGGCTTCTCATCGGGGAGTGCATTCGGTGATACAGGCCCGCTACAGCAACTGAATCCAAAGGACTCGTTCACTGGATGGGACCTCGTGGAGGCGTCCTCAAACCGGATTCGATGGGTTTCGGCCGGGCGGTTCAACCTTACCATCAGTCCAGCGCCGGACGGGAGTACTACAATCGCGTGCAACGCACCAGAAGCAGAGCGGAACGCCTGGTATCGGAAAGGCCGTTCAATCGAAGCGGGACCTGATGAGTCGTTAACCCCCGAGGAAGCCCTTGAACAGTCTCACGCGTGGTTGAAAGCGCATCAGCTGGAATACGAGGATGATCTCGCCGAACTCCCTCGAATCGGGGCGGCGACCAAGGATTACCTCGCGCTCGAATACGGGATCACATCGCGAGAGGAACTCCGAACATTTGCAGAGGACCAACCTGAGGAGTTCGACGACATCTTCGGCTCTCCTGGAAGTGACCTCAGAGAAACACTGGAACGGTAACCCGGTCACCGCACACCCTTCCGACGTCTATCGAGAGCAGAGATCACAGGAAGGACGCAGCGGGTGCTTATATATCCCTTTTACACTATAGATTTGCAGAGTACGATGGACATTGAGTACAAACAGGACAATGATGGATATGATATACGCTACGTAGAAGGTATCCGACACGGTCGCGTCCCCCATTCAGATATCTGTGATGATGAGACAGAGTACGTCATACGGTATGTGACAAACGATGAGGGTACGAATCGGTGGGAATACAGATATCTTGGCTCTGGGTATCGGAATGTCGACGAAGTAATTCCTACCCTCACCAAGCTTCCGACCCTCGATGACGGACAGAAAGTCCAGATATTGCTTAATTTCGGACGGGTAGAGGAGGAATTCGGAATGGAGCAAGTGGGCTCGCTATACGGATCAGATGAATATCTTCCTGTGTATCGGTTGTCACCGGGGATGGAGCGCACTCTGAATATCACCTATCAGGACGAAATGAGTCTCCCCATCCTCGATTCTGAGCCCTCTGCTCGAGGAGTCGGGGACAGCCCAGCAGATATTGCACCAAGGTTGTTTGCAGCGATATTGAATCTCCTCGCGAAGAGCGGTGAAATCGAAGAGTGGCATAAGTCCTGGAACGACGATTCAGATGCGTTTCAACAGGGCGAGTTCTACGAAACGGTGTACGCACCGCTGTTTGTAGCGTACTCAATTGTCGACGAAGAAATTGTCGAGCTAGTAAACCGATACCACCTGGAACAAGGTAACGACAACGAAATCAAGAAGTCGTATATGCACTGCGGATTCTCAAATAAAATCAACAATATCGCGCCACTGCTTACCTCGAAAGAAGAAGAGGTGATTCGTGAAGCGTGGAAGTACAGAAATGACCTGATCCACGGGATTCACTCCCGATTTGGGGTGCAAATTATGGATATCGACTTTGAAGCCCTGAGCAAGAAGCTATTATTCTCTATTATGAAGGCTCGGACACTCAATTCGTACGTGAACAGTGCGAAGTATCGAATTGGTGTGGCGACTCCGGAAGAGGCGGTCTCGCATTTGAAGGGGGACAGTAATCTACAGGATGCCGTTGCAGCAGCGCAAAAAGCCATCAGAGGAGAAACGCACGCAAAATCACAGATCTTCGGTTTTGACGAAGAACAACCAGAATAGAGCCGTTTTCTCTTCTACTGAATTTGTACGGATGCGCGGTTCAACATACCCGTTTATGATTCATATGGCTCCCACTCAATAGAACCATCCTCATTTTTCGAATAGTGTATCGAGCCGTTTCGCCAGCCAATACGGTTCCAGAGTTGATAGAGTGGTTCGCGGAGGGCCAACGCGATGTTAGAGTCTAAATCTTCAATCTTCACCCGCTTCAATTGGAAGACATTCTCGTTGATCGGACGGGTGGTATCTGGTCCGACAACTCGTTGTGGTTTTTCAATCGGATAGTTCGCTCCATCGATTATCGTGATATATACGTACAACGGCGGATAGATGTCCGCAGTATGGTACATTTCTCGGAGTCGATCCATTAGAGAGACGATCTCTTTATCGATGAACCACGCTATCCCGTGCCTCCCGTTCCGCTCCATAGTCAGCTTGGTTGTTACAGCTTCTACCCACCCATTACCGTCTAAACAGACGTACTCGGAAAATTTTCCTTCAGACAGCTCCGTATACGGTGCTGTAATTGCGAAATCACCGAAACCTTCTGATCCAGCCGACCGTGACCGGAATTTTGGTGGGTCAGGGAGATCGGTTGCGATCATTCCAGGAGGATTCGAAACCGACTCAACGGGAATGACATGGACCGCCACAATCGGTTCTTCATCTATTAGTTCGCCGTGGCGTGGCTGTCGATCCCGTAATCGGTCAATCTGAGCTTCATATAATTCGTCGATATCCTGTTCTGGATCGTCGAGAGCATTCTGAGGGTCAACATGGAGATGTTCTTGGGCGAGATCGTGGTTGTCGACATCCATCAGGTCTTTTCTCAATCGGGCAAAATCCTTGATGTGGACGCGCCAGCCGTACGTATCCGCCAATTCATTCTCTAATCGGTCCCGTTTGACCCCGGCAATCTCCGTGGTGGTAGCAAATATGAAGAAATCGAACTCCTCCGGGTAGTCAGCAGCTGAATTTGCATCTGAACGGATCTTCTCCTCGATACTACTCGAGGTCACGCTACAGTGGAGCACGCCAGATTTTCCCGAACGCTCAAGAAGAGCATCTCTCCCACCATCCGGACCCCTCACGCCAGTTGGATCGACATCGTATCCTTCTCGACCAAGCAAGTCAACAGCTAACTGTTCCAGTCTCGCACCGTCCCCGATAGCGCGGAGATTTGCTTCAAGAGCAGTATTTGGCATCTATTGGTTCATCTGGGAAGTCCATGCTTACAAAACTACCCAGCTACTGTGGCTGCTTTGTTGACTTCTCTCGGTTATTGAGGAATTGATCACACCACGTCGGAAGGGAATCCATCGGTCCATTTTCAGTCACAGTCCCATCGCCTGCAATCCGGGTAAACACGCCGTCCCGCCCCCACGCACACACGACTGGCTCTTGTTCTTGATCGGGTCGAGTCACGATTCGCTGTTGGAGTCGCGACGTATCCTCACTCACATCCTGCAGTACTGTGAGGAGCTGTCCTAGAAGTGGATGACCTGGTGCAAGATGCTGAACCGATGGGAACTCGTCAGCACACACAGCCGAGAACGTCACCGCGACTTCATCATCAGCAGTCGCAATAGCCTGTGCAATCGTCTGTTCCCCATCCCCGGCTGGGACCTCAATCGGTGCGTCACCTACTGAGAGGCGATATGTACTGTCCGCAAAGTCGAAGTCCCCGTCATCGTACTCGAAGTCAATCTCGTGAACCGGGGTGAATTCGACACCGGCCTCGGCAAGAGCGTCGTTATCGACCAACACTGACTGAAGACTCGGTGTCTCGAACGGGGGTTGATACTCGTACTCCTCCTCGCCGACGTCGACGAGATCCGGGTGACTGTAGGACTGCCACGCATCGAGTTTTGCTTCGTCGACGACATCCTGAGCGACGAGGTCGTCGACGTCCTCGAGTGACTCTCCGACATCGACGCGGTCGCCCTGATCGCGTTCTTCGAGTTCTTCAGAGAACTCGCGGTCAGCTGATTCGACCGCAGACTGGTCGTCAGCGCTGTCGGCGTTCAAGGTCGCATCTCGAATCTGTTGGCTGACGCCGGAGAGTATGGGTTGCATCTCACCGACGACGTTTTCGAAGAGGCCAATCCGGTCGTCAAGGCGATCGTAGATGTCCGTCTCAACCGTATCCTCGTAGCTGTAGTTGAGAATGCGAATCTCGTCGAATCGTTGGCCGATACGGTCAATCCGACCGATACGCTGTTCAACCCGCATCGGGTTCCACGGCAGGTCGTAGTTGATGAGCGCCCCACACTCTTGGAGGTTTAGCCCCTCACTCGCGGAGTCGGTACAGACGAGGATATCGACCTGCCCATCATCACGTGAGAATTCACGCTTCACGCGCTCTTTCCCGACGTGTTCCCACGTTTCAGAATCGGGGTCGTACAGCTCGCCGCCACGACCGGAGTACGTCGCGATTGTTGCTCCAAGAAGGTCCGCGAGACTGTCCCGGATGAAGTCCATTGTGTCCGCGTACTGCGTGAAGACAATCACCCGGTTGTGACCAGCCCGGTCCAGCTCGTCGAGGTCGTTGTACAGCTGCTGAATCTTCGGGTCAGTATCAACCAAGTCTAAGTCGTTGACGAACGCTTCCAGGGCCTCGATTTCTTCCTCGATAAGCTGTTTCCCCTCTTCAGTCACGCTCGGGATGAGTTCAGAGAGGTCCAGGTCGTCGCTACTAGCGTCGAGTTCATCCAGAACGTCCCCGTCGTCAAGGTCCGCATTTTGTAACGTTTCGAGGACGACCTGCTCCGCATCACCATAGTCCCGGTCACGAGCGCGCTCCCGACCGGCGAGCACGGTTCGTTGCGCCCGGAGTGTCTCAAGCCGGTGTTTCAGGCTCTGGCTGATCGCATAGACACTCGACGTGAGTCGCTGCCGGTACGTGGTCATCACGAACCCGATGGCGCGTGTTTGGGCTTCGTCAGTCTGTTGGGCTCGCTTGTAGAACTCACGTGTGTACTCGTCGATCTGGTCGTAGACCGCGCGTGTCTCCTCGGTGAGTTCGATTTTCCGTTGTTCGGGATTCCGGTTCGGAACGGTCGTATCGAGGAGTCCGACCGCCTCGTACTTCCGGAGTGTATCCCGTGTATTCCGATGGATGAGCGCGTCGACGGGCGTGGACTCTGCGAGAACATAGCGGATGACTCGCCAACCGCCCGGGGAAAGTTCGTCAAGTGCGTCCTGTCGGTCGCTGCGGGACGCCATCAACCACTCGTCGGCGTCTTCAGGATAGAGGAGTCGTTTGAGTTTCGTATCCTCGCTCGCCTCGAAGCGGTCGATGTCATAATCTGCCATCGCATCGTCGACATGGTCGAGATAGCCGTCGTAGGCGTCTCCATAGGCTCGTGCGAGCCGGCACGCGGTCAGCACACGCTCTTTGGCAATGGCACGGTCCTGTCTGTCCTCATTGATCTCGAGTTCGTCTGCAAGGTGCTGGAAGACTTTTGAGGAGAATGGTCGGTCCGTCGGGAGCCGGTCTTGGTGTTCCAGTCCATCGAGCGTGGCTTGCGTGTCCCAGGAAGCCTCCGCTTCGTCGGACTCTGAACTAGGGTTGTCGAGAACCTCGTTGAGGGCCTGCGACAGCCCGTCTCGGGTTTCGAAGAACTCCATGAAGGTATCCCGGTTATCCCAACCACCCGGAAGATCCAGCAACTGCATCAAATCGTAGAGTTCGCCAGAGTGCAATTGCATCGGGGTAGCCGTCAAGAGGTAGTAGGCGTGCGTATAATCGCGAAGCTGTTCGAGAAGAGCGTAGAAATTACTGCCACGCCGGGCGTTGTGCGCCTCGTCGACGATGACGGCGTCCCACACGCCCATCCGGTCTTCCGTATCGTGGTCGCGTCCGCGACAGCTTGCCGGGATGACGTCCCGAGACCGGTCGGATACCCGGTCTAAGGGAGCGACCTGATCCCACCGGTCGTCGAGACGAGCCGTGTGCCAGGACATAATGACGACCGTCGGCCCATCCAGCGGCGACGATGCATCGGCATCAGTCGACTGCTGTTCGTAGAGGAACCGCCAGATGGGGCTGTCCGCCCATTCGCGCTCCCCAGTGAGGTCGAGGTCCGTTGCCGATGGTGGATAGTGGTCGCGACCGCGGACGTCCCGGAATACGTGATCGCCCGCTGTATCCCGGTCGAATCGGACGGCGTTGATGTTGAACTTCTCCCAGAGCTCTTCCTGCCACTGCCGCTGCAGACTCGCCGGAACCAGCAACAACCCGGTTTCCAGCTCGCCGGTGAGTCCGAGCCGGGAGAGTGTAAGACCGGCCTCGATCGTCTTCCCGAGTCCCACCTCGTCACACAGCAAGAAGCTCTGTGGATACGTATTGACGAGTGTGTCCGAGACAACTCGTTGATGCGGCCACGGCGTGATCGTGCTCGCCTCCTCGGCCAGTGCGAGCCCACCGGGCGAGAGCGGTCCATCCTGAATGATGTTCGCTTTGTCGCGCTCCGTCGGCGGAGCTGTACCGTTCGCGATCTGAATCGCTTCCTGGAGATCGCTCTCGGTGTCTGGGGCTTTCCAGTCGATGATGTCCTCTTCGATCGCCTCGGGGAGGTCATACACTTCGACGAAGGGATGTTCATCACTCCACAATCGCTCGAAGGTCTCCTCATCGCCGGCGACGTAGTCCGCCTGTTCAGGAACCCACGACCGATGAACTTTGAACCGCTCATAGTTGCGAGCCCAGCCGCCGACCGTCTCGTTGACGCTGCCCTCGAACGAAATCGTGTTTCCGTCGCTATCGTGGAAGAGTCCAACTTTCGGATGGAAGATCTCCCAATCGTGAGAGGGAGAGCGTGGATAGGCGACCTTGATGTGGATCCGTCCCTCGCGGAGGAGACGCGCGAGAATACGGAGATTCGCATCCAGGCGTTCGTCATCGAGGTCCTCGAGGTTTTCCTCGAGGCGGTCGGTGAGCGTCTCTAGAACCGGACGGTCTGACTCGTAGAGTTCGGTGCCGACGATGAGACGCATTTCACCATCATTCTCGACGAGGGCGTGAATGCCGTTGGCAGCAGCCGCGAGTGCCGTACTGGAGAAGTAGCCCGCAATCCGGTCGTATTGCTGGCTGCGTTCCAATGCGGGCTCGTAGAAGTCCTTGACGAGATGGGCGCGTCCCTGCTCGGGTTTGCTCTCGTAGATGGACTGCCACTCGCGGTCACGTAGATTAGTCATACTAGAGGAGTTTCGAGTTAGGCATGGTCACCGAGTTCGGTCTGTTCGGCCCTGTCTTCTGAGACGTCAGTGAAATCAGTGGGGGTGAATTCGAGACCAAGTGCGTCGTGGGTCCGACCTAAGGCGAGGTCACGAGCGGCTTCCCATTCCGAACTCCTCTGGGGAAGAACTTGCAGGAGAGCTTTCAGTGTTGCCTTGAAGCCCGCGTCTGTGTCGAAGTTGCGTTCTTTGAGCCAATCGATCGCGACGTCCTCGCCCTGTTTCTCGTAGACGTGCATAGCGGCGTGAACCGCATCGAGGGCGATCGTGTAGGACAGCGCTTCAGGATCGACGGGCGTCCGGTTAGATCTCTCTTCGGGGGGCAGTGTGATATCTTGGACGCGGTCCTCATGAGTTTTCAGCTGAATATCCCCACGTTTCTTCCCCCAAATTTTCGTAGAGCGCTTAATATCGTCAATGTCGACGCCAATACCGAGCCCCAGCTGATGGCCGTCATCGTAATGGAAGGTATCGGATTCGTGAACCAGCCAGGAGAGGATATACCACTCTGTGATGTCATCCAAGTCGTCTAGTCGCTCGCCTTCAAGATATTCCTCGACGAGGACTCGCGTTACGGCCTCGCGTGCTTCTTCTAAAGCTCGCCGTGGAGGAATCTCATTATCCTGGTCGTCGACGACAGGATAGGCATCTGCGTAAACTTGCAGTGTCGGCCCGAACGCCGAAATGATGACGTCTGTTTTCGTCAGAGAGAGGCCAGCATCAAGCAGGTCTCTCGCTGCCTCTTTCGCTACTTCACGGGTCTCAGCACGGACATCGCTCCACAGGGTTGGTACCGCTTCAGATTCCGTCTTACTATCGTGCGGTTTTCTCCCTGTGAGCAGCAGAGTACTGTCAGCTGAACCGCCACCACGGGTGTCGGTCCGCTGGGGCATCTCGCTGGTGATTGGGTGGGTTGATGTGATGGTGAACCCAGATCGAATCAGCGACTTTGTGAGGGTATCCCATGCACTGGATTCTTTATGGGTGAACATGACAGTCATCACACCGCCG
The DNA here is from genome assembly GCF_004799685.1 of Halobellus limi. Taxonomy (NCBI): domain Archaea; kingdom Methanobacteriati; phylum Methanobacteriota; class Halobacteria; order Halobacteriales; family Haloferacaceae; genus Halobellus; species Halobellus limi. Next base: position 172,999 of record NZ_CP031314.1, on the reverse strand, counting down.
GGCTCGAGAACACGGTAGAGTTCTTGGAAAATCTCCGCCATCTTGTTCTCGTAGTCCTCGGCAGCTAATTCGGACTTAGATTTGGAATCCGAAGCGACTTCCTCGTATTCGGCCACATTAGCAACCGCCTCTTGGCTTTTGTCAGTAAGGTCGTCAGAGAAGATGTCTGGATAGATATCTTGGAGATATTCTTTGAGCCAAACATAGCTCATATCGGACATCTCAGAATAGATGATGCTATCGTAGTAAGGGGGATCAATTACGATGGCTTGGATGGAATCTGACTCAAACGATAGATCGGCAGCATCTCTTTGTGAGACGTGGACGTTTTCCGCATCTTCATCACGGAGATAATCGGCGATTTCTTCGTAAGAGTCCCTAACTCGATCAACAGTATCCTGATAGCTCTGATTCCCTGCCGAAGGGTTGTTTTCGACAAACGACCACTGGAGTGTGAAGTGTTTACCACCGAGGGAATTTCCGAGGAGGCCATTACTGATGTCCAAAGGCGCAAAACGAACATTTCTATCTACAGTCTTTCCGGCCACTAACGCTAATACAGCCAGTATTCCCTCTGCTTTTTGCTTACTGTACTGTTCGAAGATCTCAGCTTGGCACTGTTTGTAAGCTTGGAGATACTCATATTGAGTTACCAGCTGTCTTGGTGTGAATGCATCCCGCCACTTAGTGACGCCATATGGTCCTGCACGGTCTTCGTCACCAATATAGCGCGGTACATCCAGAAGCGAGCTAAGCTCAAAATCAGCTTCAATTCGATCTGCCGCTTTTGATTGGGCCTCATTATCTTCCGGAATAGGCGCTCTCCAGGCAGTCCCCCCACTCGATTTCTCATATTTCACGCCGTAGATTTCATACTCGAACTCGTAATTACGGATCCGGTCTTGAATGGTGTCGGATTCCATTACGATACCGCAGTTGAGACATTCGGCTCCACTCCGAGTATGAGGCCCATCTTGGGGGTTGTATTCAGACTTTTCAACGTCATCGGGGAGTCTAACAACCTCGTACTCAATCTCGGTACCATCATTAGACACAGAAGGGCGTGCTGCGACACCTTTCGATGAGGATTGCTTCTGAAGCCACCACTTCTTCGTTATCGGGATATCACAGCCACATTCCGGACAATCAACTGCGTAAGTACACGCATAGTGGGAAGGTGTCTGCCGTTCACCATCACTCGGGAAATATGGTTCAAGCTCCTCGCTAGCAAGTTCATCTATTCGGTCGGCCCACTGGTTGAGTTCGCTCTGGAGAGAACCAACGCTGGGAGCATACTCAAGGAGGACCTTAAGCATCACAGTCGGGACAGGGTTGAGTTCGTTCGCTGCTGTCGGTAGGCCATAGCGCAGAGATTCAAACGGAATAACGCCCCCACCGGCAGTCGGGTCTAAGACAGTAGGTAGCTCTCCGTCCCAATGCTCCCGAAGCAACTCGTGCATCTCCGCTTTCTCATCTGTAGTCGGTGTCCGAGTGTACGGGCGAGGATATCCGTAGTGGTCTTCTAAGTTTCCATCCCGATCATCTTCAGTACGCTTCTTTTCTGCCACGTATTCCTCAATATCGACATCGATTTCGTCACGAGGCTTGATCTGCATCCAATCCAGCAGCGTGTTGGCGTCCACCTCTGGAGGAAGTATGGAGGCAAGGATAGCCAGTCTAGAAGCTGGAGTTGGACGACGTGCAAACCACGGGTGAAGATACCGATGAGGCGGCATAAAGTAGGGGTTAGCCTCTTTCAGATTCTCGATGCCAACCGCCTTCAGGGGAAGGTTCCCCTCAATTGCGACACGCTTCAGCTCCGAATCACTGTCCTGGCTTTCGGGGTTTTGACTCATAGTTAGATCACTCGATGTGGTCCGTCAGCAACACTCGAAGGGCCTTCTCGCCGTTCGGACTCGATGGAGACCGACACTTTGCGTACCAGTAGTAACACTCCTCATCGCTCATCCGTGCAACGCCGCGAGCCAGCGACCGCATCCGGTCGATACGTTGGATCGGCTTCACGCCACGGAAGGCAACAGCAAGCCGGACGCCTGCCGTTTCGGGTAGGAACACGAACCCAGCCCCGCCAGTGAGAACTTCTGATGAATCTCCTGGCGTGCCTTCAATCGCCTCCCGGACGACGTCCTGGAGCGCACGGACGCGGGTCGGGTCAAGCCGTGCGACCTTTGCGCCGGCCCACTCATCCCACGTCCAACCATCGAGCTTGGATAGGAGGTCGTCCCCAGCAATGTCCGAGACGAGATCCTCGACTGGTGTGATACTCAGCGAACGACCATCCCGCTCCAGGCGATCACGGCGGGCTTCAGCCTGTTCGCGAGGGAGTAGTTCATGCAGCGTCCACTCTCCGCCGCCGTCTGTCTCTCGTCGGACGAGTGTGAACGTCGGGCGGCCACCGAACATACTCGTCCCGTAGCGAACCAGCCGATCCTCCTCTGTCCCCTCGGCGGGTGAGGTCTCAAATTCCGAACCGCGACTCGCCATCAGACCGTCACCTCCGAGCTCGCCTGAATCGGGCCACGCCCTTCGACCCGGACGTCGATGTTGCCCGCATCGAGGTCATTATCGAGGGCAGCGAGGAGGTCGTCACCCTCGTCAGTAATCGGTTCGGGCTCGTCAAACTGGAAGCGGAACTGGATGGTCTCTCGATCATCGCCGAACGAGCCTGGCTGGTCGATCACGTCCCGGAATCGGCTCGGTGACCCTGTGAATTCCGCGCTGTACGTCCCGTCGTCAGTCCGAGTTTCGTACTGCATTCGAACCGTCACCGAGTCTTCGCGAGCTTTGAATCCGGGACGCTGACTGATGAACTTGGCCGCTTGGAAAGGTTCGTCCCCACCGACCTGGATGGTCACCTCTTCAAGCAGCGGCGTCCGGTCAGTTCCGGCCTTCGATTCCGCATCGCGACGGACCTCCGAAAATGCCCGTGAGGCAGACATCATCTTCTTACTTGCCTCCCAGGACTCGTCGGGCTGGCACTCCTGGCATCGGCCGCGTTCGTCCAGCAGCTGCTCGCTAGCGACCTCTTTTCCGCAGGAACTACAGGTCGTATCGGACTGGTGTTCCTCACAGTAGTAAGGTTCGCTGCCTTCTGGGTTTTCAACCTCCGCCCCACACTCGGCACAGGTAGCAACCGTCTGTTCTGGCCGGTCGATTTCGTCGAGGTGGTCGTCGACGAGCGCGTCGATATCTCGATAAACGACGAAGGCACTCCCGATTTGGACATCGCTGTCCCGAATCGAGGTCTCGACATCGGGGGATTTCGCGAACGGTTCCGGATGCGGCCACGTTTCAGGCTCCGTTGTCCCGACCCAGTACGCTGTCTCAGACTCGCCATCCCAATATGCGTACCCGTGGTCACTAACGAGGGAGGAGACAGTCTCTCGAATCGGTTTTGTGCTGAAGAGGTAGTCCAGCCCCGGCTTCTTCGCGTATTGGTTGACCAGCGCTTCGGTGGACATAGCGTCCTGGGTCTGCTGCCAGAGTTTCTGTTGGACGTGAGCGGACCCACGAGCGCCGGCGTCGCGTTTCACGATCTTATCCTCGAGCGTTGTCTGGACAGCGTCGACCAGTGTCGTCCCGCCGTTGGATTCGGTCGCACCGATGGTGATGTGGGTAAGCCCGTCCCGGTCAGGGTAGTAGAGGTGCCGGTAGACGTTCCGAACGAGCTCTCCGAGCATCAGCTGTGCCTCGTCGCTCCGTTCTCGAAGCTCCTCGATTTGTTCCGAGGAGAGGTCGGCTTTCTGTTCGGGGCTATCAAGCAGGGCCTCTATAGCCTCGAGACGCCGAGCCTCGTCGATTGCAGCATCCATTCGATCAGCGTCAGGGGCGAGGAACAGAGCGTAGTTCTTGTAGATTCGCGTCTCAGTCTCTCCCTCGTGTTTTGCGGCTTGCTGCTCGTAGAGCTGAGTTACCCGGTTCGGCGGCGTATCGCCGCCGTCTTCGACAGCAGCGGTGTCCGGATGCATCACCGCGAGCTTCGGCGTATCCGGGGTATCCGGTAAGTCCGCCGGCGATTCAGGGAACTCCACCGGCTGGAAGCCACCATCGCCGATTTCCTTCGAGGTGAGACGGTTCTGGAAACGCGAATGAGCGCTCGCTTCGGGAGTAGACTCGATCCGCTGGTCGATGATCCGGATCAGATTTGGTTCTTGCTTGAATCGGAGGCGCTCTTCCTCGTAGAGGAAGTAACACGCGACGTCCATATCGTCGCCCCGGAGTGCGGATAGGGCGGCATCGTAGTCGTCGAAGTTCAGATCGGGGTGGCCGATAGCGAGGTTCAGATCGGCGTGAGTTAGGCCTGCAGCCTGTTCTCCGTATGCAAGGCTGTGCCAGAGAACTGTCGTCGTCAGATGGGTACCGAGAGGGGGGAGACCGTTTTCGGTCCATTTTCGGTCCTCAAGCTGGGCGTGCGCGGTACCATCGTCGTCGTAGATGTCGGCGGTCACTGCGGGACCGAGATCGACGAAGTCGAATAGACGCTCACGAAGGATCGTCTGAATCCCGCCGCCAGGATCGTCATCAGCGACTGTGAGGTCGTAGATCCGAATCCAGTGGCGGTCGTAACTGTCGGGCTGGTGATTCCAGAGGTAGTAGACGGCTCGAGCAAGCAAGCGGAGGGCATCACGCGTGCGCTGGAATCGAGGTATCGTATCGATCTTGTCCGTGAGAGCGTCGATTAAGGAGGGATGGAAGGGGTATTCGCGAGCGAGGACATCCACGTAGCCAGCGTCGGTGGCTTCCTGTGGATACTGCCGGTCTTCCTGGTCATAGAATTGGAAGTATGAGTCGGCGGCTTCGTGCGCGGCGTTTTCTGGAACTTCCGAGAAGAGTCGGTGCTGAAGGACTTGTCCGATCTCGTTTTCGTCGGTCGGCGTGACCGTCTTGTGCTGCCGCCGGCCAATCTCATTGACCTCCTCGATATGGTCACGGACGCCATCACGAACCCGGTCAGCCTGCTCACCAAACGCCGTATCCGCGATAGAGTAGACGACCGTGACGTGCTCCGATTCGGCAGCCGCTTCGAGGAGCGCCATCACGAACGAAAGCGTCTGATCCGCGAGCGTCTTGTCGCCGACAGGCGTGCCCGCGGCTTTGTTCATGTAGTCGGCGATTTCGTCGATCAGAATGAGGGCCGGCTGGTCGTGCTGAGCGAAGAGTTTCGAGAGGGTCCCCTCACCGGGGGCGTCCCGGTCTTGGTCGTAGTCCTTGAGGTACTCGTAGCCATCGAGCCCATAGAGCTGGTACGCGAGTTCACCCCACATCGTCCGGGTATTCGGAGCATCCGGATCGTCGTCGGCATGGCGGGCATCCTTGCTATCAGCCTTCGTTCCGATGAAGACCCCCGTCGCAATATCGAGGCCCTCTGCCACCGCATCTTGATAGTCAGCCGCAAGCTCCTCGTCGCCGTCCAGCAGGTAGTGCGAGAGGTCGTCAATATCTACGGGGTTCTCAGCAAGATGGTAAGAGGCGATGAGGTCGTGCGTTTTCCCACCACCGAACCGTGTGTCGAGACAGAGAATGCTCGAAGTATACGAGCCGGGGTCGTACTTTGTGGTCGCCAAGAAACGCCCCGTGAGATTGGAGAGCAGCGTGCGGAGACCCTCCGTGGGATAGGTCATATCGTAGAACGAGTCGGGGTCTCGATAGACTGGTGCTGCCTTCTCAGGGTTGTGGACGACAGTCGAGAGTTTCGCAGCGAACTGTTCCTCCTGGAGCGAGCCGTCTAAGACGTCGTCTCGTGGCTGACAGCTTTCGAAGAGAGAAGGGTACTCACTACTCATCGATTTCCTCCGTGGGTGAGGAATCAGCTTCTGGTTTGGATACGATTACGAATTCACACTCCGTGCTGTTCTCGATGATCGCCTTGGCGATCCCCTTCGACTCCGCGACATCGACCTTGATAGCGTCCCCAACCTCCGCATCGAATTGGTCGAGTTCGGGTCCCGACAGATTCACCCGACCCGATTGGCCGGTGTTCTGTCCAATTGTCTTCTGAGTCATCTGGATAGTCACATCACCTAGCGGGAATGTTATAACCTTTACTTAGTCTAAGTTCCCGATTTGTAGTATGAGGGTTTTTCTATAGCCCCTCCCCCCACTACCCCCTGAATACTAAGTGACTGGGGGTGATCGGTCTACTCACAATGCAAATTAATCGCGGTCCTCGCGACCACCGATATGGGACGTACTGGGAACGTATCCCGGAGTGTATGCCGAGGCACGTCCCGGTAGCAGACCTGGGAGGCTTCTCCATACCCCGTAATGAGGGGGAGTACCCTCTAGAGAGGAGTTCCCCTATCCAGTAGTCCCGGTCACCGACCAATACCAGTTACATCTGTTTCCGGCACCTGACCAGATCCGGCCGATGCTGGTTCGGCTCACCGATGGCGAAGTGCTCACCGATGGTCACGAACCGTACGGATTCTGGTTGACCGTCGATGGGATTGCCGAAGCTCGAGAGACACTCATCGCACAGGCAGAGAACTATACGAACCAGACGGCACCTCGAGAGCTCGGAACCGCCCTCGAAGACGCACTCGTCACGGATGAACTGCTACACGACATCTTCTCAGAGCAACTTACTGAGAAGCTCCGTCCACCGACCGTTCGTTGGCTTCGTGACCGTACCAAGTCTGTAAGCGCAGACACTGTCGAATACACCGGTGGAGCGTACGTCAAAACGGAGTGGACCATCGAGTTGGAACCTGAATCAAACAGGGGGGAGCGATCCCCACGGACGCTCGAGTTCCACACCGATGACCTCATTCAGCAGGATTCGCAACGGTTCACGGTTGATTACCGGCAGCTCTTCCGCCAGCAAATTCGATGCTCGAACACCTGGTGGACGGATCTCAGCAGATACTGGATCTCCTCGGCAACGGTCGAAGATATTGTAGACGACGATTATCCCACAGAAGACGAATCTGCATTCTCGCTCCGCCAATCGGGGAAGGCGAAGTACCACCTCGTACAGAATGAAACTGGAACGACCGTCTGTGGTCATGAAGCCCGTTCAGGCGACACCCGGGAATTCTCCCCAGATACGCTCCCGATGCCAGCGGCACTCTGCAATCATTGTTCTAGAGAAGTCAAACGACACCTGATTCCCAGAGAATAGTGTCGATTCGGGCTGATCGCTGATCGTGAGAGCTGAACACGATAGAATCAGGCGATTCGCAACACCTGTTTGAACCAGACAGAAGCGGTACAGCACCAGAATATTATGACGTTCCAGTCGTGGTATCTTCGTATGAGTATACCCGATCTCGCCCCGATACGAGAGTCTCTTGATGCCAGAATCGAGGAGCTGGAAGGCGAGCAAAAACGACAGGAAGAGCGGCACGAAGGAGATGGAAGCAACCCCGCGGTCTGGGACAAGGTGGAACCGAAAATTCGGCGAGATGTCGTGGAGGACTGCCAAGAGGATCTTGATGGCGTGGACGAACAAGACGAGGTTCTCCGAATATTGGCTGAATGGCGCCGTAACGAAAATCGAGATTGGGAATTCAACAGGAACAGTTCCAAGGTAGAGAACGAACGAAACAACATCAAGAAGGCTGAAATTCGGATCTGGAAGGAGAAGCTCATAGAACTAATTCCCGAATCCGAATTCAAGACCTGCGGCCTCTGTGAGTCACTTCAATTGCCAAAAAGCGACCGGCGCAAGAGTCGGGGGTACGTATGGGAATGTCCTGACTGCTTCTAGTCTGGGCCCACGAACATCTATTGTACTGACGACCAGAGGGGGGAGTATGGGCGCATCTGATTGGGCTGGCAGGATGTGTATGCGACTAGAAGAGGAATTTGACATAAGCGAGGACCGAGCCCTCCGTATCACGACACTCGTTCGACTACTCCGAGGGGAAGGATATGAGGGTGTCTTTGGCGAGTACGGAAGCGAACGACACCAGAAACTCCAAGAGCAGCTGATCGACGAACTCGATAAGTCACTCCTCGAGCAGTCCGGCAATACGATCGAAGAACGGTGGAATAACTTGATGGATGAGCTGGACTGTCAAAGTCGCGCTGACAACGGAGTATACCTCATCCCCTGGAGTGAACACGAAGCCGACGACTGGCAAAATCCCGGTGTCACGAGTTCCCGCCCGTGACCTGATTCCGGAAATCCCGGAAATCTTGAGTTTCCACGAACAGGAATCGCGTTACTGCGCGAGGATTTAGTTAGGTTCGAGGGGGCTAAATGGGGTGTTTCCGGAAGCAACCCGGTCACGTTTTTAGTACTAGCCAGAAAACCAGTCTATCAAACAACGATGATCCGCGATGCTCGCGTTCTCCGGGCCGGGTTCGTTCCTCGGGAAGTTGAGCATCGCGACGCCGAAGTCAACCACCTCTCTAGCGTTCTCGAGCCCATCACGAACGGAGAACCCGCCGACACCGCTATCGTCACCGGACCCAGCGGAACCGGGAAGACGTGCATCTCGAAGTTCGTCACGGAACGACTTCGAGAAGAGGTCCTCGACGTCGAGGCCATCTACGTCAACTGCTGGCGGAACTACACGCGGTTCCGCACGCTCTACCAGATCCTCGACGACCTCGGCGCCACCATCGACATCCACCGACAGTCGACACCGCACGACGAACTCGTCGACCGCCTCCAGCAACACGACGGCCCGCGAACCGTCGTCATCCTGGACGAAGTCGACCAACTGGAGGACCCCAGCGTCATTTACGACCTCCACAGCCTCCCGCAGTTCGCGATCATCTGTATCGCGAACAAGGAAGAAGAGCTGTTCGGCCGCGTCGACGATCGCCTCGTGAGTCGCCTGCGGTCCAGCGAGCACGTCCGGATGGACAAGTACCACGACGACCAGCTGTACGACATCCTGAGCGCTCGCGCGAAATGGGGGCTCGACGAGGATGTCATCACCGACGACCAACTCTACCGCATCGCCGATGCAGCCGCCGGCGATGCCCGCCTCGCTATCGGCATCCTTCGAACAGCGGCTAGCAAGGCTGACCGCGAGAACCAGGAGCGGATCACCAACGACATCCTCCTGGACGCCGCCGAGGATGCCCGGGCCCAGATTAAGCAGAAGAGCATCGATTCACTCACGCCACACCAGCGCGTCGTTTACAACATTGTTCGCGATCACGAGCCACTCGGGCCGAGCGAGATTCACGACCGCTATACCGAGAAGGTCGACGATCCTCGGACGAAACGGACAGTGCGGACGTATCTCTCCAAGATGGTCCAGTACAACCTCGTCGATGCGGAAGGCACGAGCCGGGACCGGGAGTACTCACTCGTCGGTTCGGAAGCTGCGTCGCCGATGCAGTAATATCCTGTCTCCGATTGGGTGAGATCGAGCGGCAATCAAGCGAACCCTTGCGGAATCGCGAAACGCCGAAATCACGGGATACTAGTACTGAGTGCCGACTGCGAATCGAGCATAGGCCATGAGCAGTTAACCAACAGACGGTTAATACATACGATTTGTTGGTTAACCGAAAGAGGTCCACGGTCATCATCGACTGGTGTCGGGAAGGGTAGATTTCGACTGGAATATCGGCCAGGCAACGATGGTAGCAGGGAGAGGGCGACCAGAGTTGCCAGTATTGCCAATAATACCGTCGTTTAAGTACCTCTCTCACTCCACCATTGCCAGTAACGAGGGGAGAATGGACGGGAGGGCAGAAACTGTCACGTCTCTAGTCTAGTTACTGTTATCTAAACCTACTACAACTAGTGGAGTTTTCGTTAGTGCGGGTATGGTTTAACGTACAATGTATTAAGAGTATCGCTAATTAGAGAGGGGGTCGTTGACCCCCTCCAGTTGTTGCAAAGGTTTACTGGCAATAGTGGAGTGTGTGTGTTTTATAAGTGGATGCGACACTGGCATAATTGGTTCGAGTGGTGGGTTAGTGGTGATATTGGAACCCATGGTTTTATGATGGTTCTTCGTCTTGAGTCCGCCTATGGGCCGATTCAATCGAGAATCGTTCATCATCCAAGACAAAGACGTCCTCCGGGATGATTACCAGCCAGAGACACTCGAGGAGCGGGACGAAGAACTCGACGAATATGCGGCCGCTCTCCGTCCCGTCATTCAGGGCTGGCAACCGAACAACGTCTTTCTCTATGGCGTTACCGGCGTCGGGAAGACAGCTGCTACGCACGATCTTCTTGAGGAGCTGCAAGAATCCGCCGGAGAGTACGACGACGTCGATCTCAACGTTATTGAACTCAACTGTACTGGCTGCACCACATCCTATCAGGTAGCGGTCAATCTCGTGAACGAGATTCGCTCTCCTTCTCACCCTCTCACCACAGTCTCGTCTTCGCGCGAACCGATGAGCGAAACCGGGTATCAACAAAAACGCATCTTCAACGAACTCTACAACGACCTTGAGTCGATCGGTGGGACTATTCTCGTGGTTCTGGACGAGATCGATAACATCGGCTCGGATGACGATATTCTGTACGAGCTTCCACGAGCACGCTCGCAATTGGATCTCGATGTGAAAATCGGTGTGGTCGGCATCTCGAACGACTTCAAGTTCCGAGAAAACCTCTCTCCGAAAGTCAAGGACACTCTCTGCGAAGAGGAAATCTTGTTCCCTCCGTACGACGCGACTGAACTGCAGAATATTCTCAAGCACCGAGCCGATATCGCGCTCTACGACGATGTCCTCGAATCAGATGTAATCCCATTGTGCGCAGCATTCTCTGCACAGGACTCGGGATCTGCTCGGCAGGCATTACGGTTACTCCGGAAAGCAGCTGATATCGCCGAGAACGACGCGATGGCGGGTGGAGAGGCGAAAATCACCGAAGACCACGTTCGGGAGGCCGAGCATCAGATCCAACGACAACAGGTTGTCGAAGGGATGCATTCGTTGACCCGGCAGGGGCAATATGTATTGCTGACTGTCTGTCAGCTAGCGGCAGAGGGAGAAACACCCGAACGGACGAAACTGATCTATGAGCGCTATCGAGAGGTTCTTCGTAATCACGGCAGTGAACCACTGAAACGCAGGCGAGTACACGACCACCTGTCGGATTTGAGCCTCCACGGGATCTTACGGTTGGTCGACTCGTCGAGTGGACGCGGGAACTACAACGAATACGAGCTTGATGTCTCTCTGTCGTCGGCCCTCGACGCACTCGAGAGCGAACTAGGTGAGCTCAACGACATTCGTGAAACTGCCAAGCGGCATCGGGTTCTGGAGTGACTTCTCAACCGCCAACACCAGTACTGCCAATACCCTCTCCACTTTTGCCAGTAACCGCGCAACCGTCAGTGCCAGTTTCTCCAGTACCCTCTCCGGTGTTGCCAGTAACTTCCTTGTTCTAATCAATCCGACTAGTTACTATCAGGACCACCGTTGCCAATTTCATCAAATAGCGTCTTGTCCTCCGATTTTACTGGCAATAGTGGAGTGTCTGACAGCATTTAAACGAAATTTCATTTACGAGCGTTTGCAATCGCTCTTCAGTGGGCTACTTATCGCGTAAGGGTTCGTGGTTCGAAGACCCAATCTTGCACGGATTCACCCCGCACTTACTACTCGAAAACGGGGGATGTCTTCCTGTTCGAGTTCATTCGTTGTCTGGGCCATCGGTGAACAGGATTTCGTGGAGAAACGACAGAAACGTCGGGGGTGGGAGTAACCGATTCGTCTCTGTCTACGGGTATTCCTGATCACTCACGAGAGCCTCGGTACACTCGACGAGGTCGTCCTCAGTCGTCCACCGGCAGAGACGCCTAGCATCGTTGAGCATCTCGAAGATCGCGGTCTGCATTCCACTGTAGGGACTCTCGACGGCTACGTTTGTGTCGATCGCGTCCACATCTATCGTATTGTACGTCGTGTTTGAACACGTGCGTCTTCGCGAAGTACTCCTCAAGGGCTGTGAAGTAGCCCTGCTCGACGAGGAAGCAGCCCTGGGCGTGTTCGGTGACGCCCAGGATGACGTCTGTATGATCGGCGAGCAGCCGGAACTTGAGGTAGGTATTCGTCCACTCGCTTCGAATGTCGATCATCAGGAACGCGTACGCACCGGGCTGTCGGTTGAGGCGATCTTTTACGAGCTGGAGAGGACGGATTTCGGGTTTCCCGTAGCTGCCGAGGACAAAGTACGAATTCTCAGCTGAGAAGATCGGCGTGAGCTCCGCAACACTCTGTTTCAGCGCTTCGTATTCTTCCGGTGTGGGTGAGGCTTCGTGCAGATACTCGTCGGCTTTCTCGACGAGTTCGTCGACAGTGACCGGATCCTCACTCATCAACTCGGGACTTCTCTCGTACCCTGCGTCTTTCACTTCGCAGACGGGGTGTCTCCCCGAACAACTGGCCATCCGACTGAGGTACTAGTCCGTCTACTCGTCCGGATTTACTGGGGATTTGTACTTTGATTTGACGCGATCTCCTTCCCGCCACTGCCAGTAGTAGTAGCGGTTATCGTTGATCTCCTTGATCGTGATCGTCGCCTTCGTCGGGACATCATCGGGGAGGTCATCGGGTCGCTCGTCGATCTCGTCTTCCTCCTCCGCTTCGGCAAGGCGGGCCTGGCGCTCGCGATGCTCGGCGAGGTCCTCGGCATAGTGGGCAACGTCTCGGAGCAGCTCGGGTGAATAGTCGTTGAGTGTGTCGATGACGTCGGTGGGGAGGTCCGCTGGGGGCGTCGGTGGCTCGTAGGACATGGGCCGATCTGTGTTAACCAACAAAGGCGCAAACCGCATAGTTTTGTTGGTTAAGCCGCTACCAACGGCTCTCACCGGTTCTCCAGCAGCTGTATCAATACTCGAAACTCTCCATCAAGGAGTTTCGTCTGATGTTACAGTAGCCTCGGGAGATCTCGAACGCTGGGCGATCCTACGAGTTCGAGGGGAGACGCCCATCAGGTCGTGGGACCCGCCCCTGCTTGATCTCCTGATCGACTCGCCGGAGGTGTTTACAGCCGCCCTCGGGCGTACGCTTCCGCCAGTCTGGACACGTACACGACTCGCTGATCACGTCGACTTCATACCAGTTTCCGGACGCCGATCGGACCTCATAGCGGCCACCCTTTTCGAGCAGCGAGACGGCCATCGATTCGTCGACGGCACGTCTGGTTCGCGGCTCGAGGTCGTCGTGCTGGGTTGAGTGCTCCGTGACGACCATCCGATCGCGTACGTCGCCGGTGCGGCCGCCGTCTGGAGCAACCGCAGCCTTGGGATCCTGGAGACGATCCGCAAGCAGGGCCTCAACTGGATGGCCCTCCGGCCACAGATAGTGGACTTCCCGCCGCTCGCGATGGTCGTAGGAGCCACAGGCGGCAGCGCTCCCAGTCCAGACACGCCACGCCCCGAGTGCTGCCATCACGTCGACGATGACTCGCGGAACAGCGTCGTACTCGTCGGGGTAGAACACCCGGAACCGAGTACACTCCTCCTGCGGCGGAACCGTCTCCCACCACTCGACGTCGTCGTCCCAACTGTTGCACATCGCGTCGTCCTCTCCGTAGCCGACAGTCACGCCGTCAACCTGCGGTACTTCCACCGATGTGTCGTCAGCCTCTCCTTCGAGCAGCCGAAGGACGGCGTACCTGAGATACTCGTGTTCCGGATGGTCCGAAGATTGGGCGACCTGCTCATGGTGCTCTGCGACTCGCTCTGCCTCGTCGAGAACGGTCGTTAGATATCGGTCGGTCATAGGTCGGTGGAGACAGGAGTGCGCCTCCGCCCTTCGGCGGGCGCTGAAAAACTTAACCAACGAATAGCGATCCATCGTATCCTCTGTTGGTTAATTCATCTCCGCTCAAATTCTGAGCCGGATCGGATTACCGGAGCCAAGAATGGTATATCTGTATAGAGATAATTTTATAGGGAATACGGGGGACAAGACTAATACCGTTAGATGCGATACCAATAACTAGCGATGATGGAGTACGTCGACGAGACCGCGGCGAAGATCATGGTCGCGGCCCGGCCGGGTGACTCGATCCGGCGAATCGCCCAGAAGATCGACGGCTCCTACTCGTGGGTCTACGACTGGATCGAGCGGTTGGAGGACGCAGGCTTCATCCGGCGTGAGGACGGCGTTTACATCGAGAATTACGCTGTCAGGGATCGCTACTACGATCTCGTCGCGGCCATCTCTCGCGCTGTTCCCCCCTCGATCGACGACGGCTACGTCATTCCGCACTTCGCCGGGATGCCCTTTGCGTACACGAAAATCGACGGCGTCTACGTCTGGACCCACGGCGGCTATCAGATCGCCCGCGGCCACGACGACTATCCGATCTTCATCCAGGTCGCCGATCAGGACGTCGAACAGTGGACGGCGTTCTTTGATGAGTTCGGGATTCCGAGCCGGATTGAAGAGCGGCCGGATGCGAGCGACTACGACGCGACCGTCTCGTACGTGTTGTTCCCGACGAGTGGGGAGATCACTCGCGAGTGGGTCGACGGCAATCCGGTCATTCCGTTGGACGAGACAATCGAGCACATGTTGGAGTACCGGGTGAACTACGAGCCAGCGTTGGAGATGATCGCCGACGAGTACGACCGTGATATCGACGCGTCCCACGAGGATCCGCGTCTCAATGCATGAGCCTCGGCGAACGCGAAGACGAGCTGCTGGACACCCTGGAGACAGTCATTGACGCTGACCTGCCGTACGTGCTCGTCGGTGGGTGGGCGATCGCGGCGTTCAATCAGCGCTTCACCACGGACGTCGACGTCGTCATTCCGGCACAAGCGGTCGACGACTACACCGACCTTCTCACCGCCCGCGGCTACGAGAAAACGGCCGACGTCGAGCGAAACGAGCTCTACGAGGGCCGTACTATTCGATTCACGAAAGACATCGGGAATCCGGTTCGGTTCGACGCGATGGTGGACGCGCTGGGCTGTCGCCAGACGGAAGCTGAATGGTCGTATCGCTATCTGGCCCAGCACTCCGTCACCCAGGAACTGCGAACCGGGCGCCCGGTAACAGCCAGGATTCCGGAACGGGAGTTGCTGTTTGCCGTGAAACTTCACAGTGGCCGCAAGGCAGACTCCCGGGATCTGGTGGTGCTGGCTGCTGACGCGGATTTCGACCGGATCGCGACCCATCTTCATCGCGGGGTGTCCAAGAAGCTCGCTGGTCGCATCGAGACTGTTCTCGACCGGCTCACGTCGGAAGATTTTGCGGACGCGTTCAAAGGGGTCTTCGAACAGCAAACGGTTCCCGAACAGGATATCGATGCCGTCGTTGAGTTCCTTCGTGACCAGCAGCGCCGAATCGATTCTGAACTATAACATCGACTGCCGGTGGGGTATGTCTTGAGACCGATCGAAACACGCAGGGTCGGACGCCGAACGAATTAACCAACAGAGTAGGATAGTACCCTCCGGCGTTGGTTAACAGCCGGGAAGGAGGTGTTCAGCCGTCTACAACTGTCCCGATGACCTCCTGCGCGGTCGAACTGATCCGGCCGAGTCGCTCCTGAATGCTCTCCGCATCGTCGTCCTGCCACGCGGCAAGATAGAACGCTGATCCGCTCGTATCTAGGTTGAAATACCGCCCGACGATGTACGCAACGGCTTCGGCTTCGACCTCGCGTTTTGCACGCTCGGGTTCGTCGTCGACATCGAAATGGAGCAGTGCGTGGGCGTACTCGTGAATCAACGTCACGGCGAGATCGGCCTGATTTGAGCGGGCTTTCGCTTCGACGACGGGTTGGCATCCGTGGAGAGTCCGGTGTTTGCAGACGCCTTTCGCGTCGCCATGCTCCCACTCGGCAGCGTCGACGACACGGACGTCGATATCGAGCGTAGCTGCTGCATCAAGGAGCGCTGGCACCAGGTCGTCGGCGTCACCAGCTGCCTCGGTTTCCAGCTCGGGGAGCGGTTCGCCCTCGGTTTGAGACACATCGAAGACTGCCGTTGGTTTGAATCCAACCAGTCCTTTCGACCACTCCTCGGGCGGCGTCTCGTCGTACTCACAGTCACTGTCCTCGTGGTAGCTCGGCGAGTTCTCGCACTCCGGGCACTGCTTGGTGATGATCGGCGCCCAGATCCAGATGGCCGACTCACCCTCCTTGACGTGGCGGTCGAACTCCTCCTGCCACGTCCGGTAGCCAGCCACCCGGCTCGCCTCGGGACACTGTCGCTTGATGAGGAGCGTGTTCCGGTAGGAGTAGTCGTGGAAACGACTCTGGACGTCGAGCCACTCTTGGAACTCTTCGCTGGCCTGCGCGTCGTCGACGCCGGCGACGAGGTCGTCGATCCACTGTTCGATGGTACTGTTCATCTCGTCTGATCGCGTGTCGGTCTCCTCGAAGGAGACCGACGAGTCTCTGGTCGTAGACATCGTGATCACCGAATCGAATTCACGGCGACTGCGTCTGTTCAGACCGCACCGCACCCTTCAGGGGCGTCCAAAAAACCGCTCTGTCGGTTAGCGGAGCTCGTGGCGTTCGTCCGCGAAGCCGACCGTAACGAGGTACTCGAGGAACTCGTCGAACTGCTCGACGTCACTGGGCGTGTCGGTCGCAAGGTGACGCGCCCACTCGATGGCCCACTGGAAGGCGGGATCCGTGCCGCCCTTGCCGTGAATGTACCACCACCGGGCCGCCTTGAGAACCACTATGGGATTCGTCGGCGGCTGCTCACCGGCGAGCCCACGGGTGATGGATTCGATTTCGTCGGGGACGTCGGCTGGATCGACCTCCGCTGATTGCGTGTTGTCGATATCGACGGGAATATCGTCGACCGAGACGTTGTCGGGACTCTGTTGTTGACTCACTGGAAGTCACCTCTGAGAGCTTTCGAAGGAGCCCTCGCCCTCTCTGGGGGCACGAAAAACAGATTGCGAAGTCACGCCGGCGGGAGGTAGACGCTCTGATCGCCGGCGATTTCCTCTAGATTGTTCCGATGACGGTGGCTGAAGTAGCACTCGTAGCTGCAGTATCCACAGATTGCGCCGGTATCGTACTCGGCGACGTACGGGCCGCGGCGGGTTCGCCAGACGTTCGTCCCGCACTCGGTACAGGCGGCGTCCTCGAGATCGGCAGGGCTCGGTCCCTCGTACTCGACGTTGAGCCCCTCGTCTTGCGGTGTCGTTTCGGGCCAGATTCCGTGCGCCCTCCAGAACTCACGGACCCGAGCGAGGCTGTGGCGCACCGTCTTTCGGACGGTGACGTGGTCGGCGTCGCGACCGCTGTCGTCCCAGCCGTCGGCCGTCCAGAACTCACCGAACTGTGCGCCGCGATGCAGCCCGTTCCAGTCGACGCCGACGATATCGGCCGGTGGCTCGTCAGTGAGTGTCGGTCGGGTCAACTGTCGAATAGCGTCGAGCTGCTTGGGCGGACTCCCGCCGAGAATGTGGACGCGCCGCCCTCTCCAATCGGCTGGATCGGAGAAATCGTGGGCCAGGCGGTCGGCGTATCCCCGTGAATACCCGAGGACGAGGTTCTCAGGTATCGCGTCGATCACCGCCCGCGACTTCGGAACGACGATGAGCTCAGCTTCGGGGTAGCTCGCTTGGATTTCACGAGCAGCAGCGACGTGGGCGTCGACGTCGTCGATTTCGTCGACGTCCCCGATGACCCCGACACGTGGTTCGTACTCGAAAAAGCGGTCGACGAACCGCTCCAGATCGGGATCCCGAAAATCGTTGTCGAGCATCCCGACAGGAATCTCGAGGTTCAGGTACTGGTCCGTCTGGTACCCACAGTCTTCCCGAAACCCGGGGAGAAATCCGAGGGCGAGAGAATCGGCGACGAATGGGGCTCGATGGAGGAACGCCACATGGTCCGCTTGTCTGGCGACAGCGATGTCGCTAGCCGTGCTGGAGTCTGGACTCAAACCGAGGGACATAACGGAACTCGCGAGGCGGCTGTTGGTCGCCCCGCGCCCATTCAGGGGCCCGAAAAACCGCGGCACAGCATATTAACCAACAATAGGGAAACTCACGCGGAGTGTGTTGGTTAAGGACAGCGCTTACCCTTCGTCCTCACGCAACTCTTCAGCTTTCCACTTGAGCCGGCGCAGAATCTGCGTTCGATTTTGGTGGGCGTTCTCGTAGGCTACACACTCTTGCAAGGTTTCCATATCGGGAATCGTCGCGATCCCTGCCTTGATCAGGCCCGTGTTCGGTGCTTCCAGACGCTTCTCTGGAGGGAATTCGTCGCTCTCTTCGTCGTCAGTGGTTCCCATCTCAAAGAGCCTCCACCCCTTTGGGGCCGACACAAACAACTCTCCGGACGATAATGTCCACCTCTAATAGAGATGAAACCGATACAACGGTTACCGTAATGGTCATTCCCCGCGAGTGTTTACAGGCCCGCATGGAGCGAAAGACGATCTCAGTCACCGGGATGTCCTGCAACGGGTGCGAACAGAACGTGGAGACCGCCCTGCGAAACCTCGATGATGTGAATCGGATCGAGGCCGACC
This sequence comes from Halobellus limi, assembly GCF_004799685.1. Taxonomy (NCBI): domain Archaea; kingdom Methanobacteriati; phylum Methanobacteriota; class Halobacteria; order Halobacteriales; family Haloferacaceae; genus Halobellus; species Halobellus limi. The sequence goes on along the minus strand of NZ_CP031314.1, from coordinate 154,589 downwards.
ACGAAGCTGACACGGTCGACGTGGTCCTCGAGGATGGAGTCTCAGACGACGACGTGAACGCGGCAATCGAACAAGCTGGCTACGACGTAGTGGCTTAATCGGCTGTCACTCGGCCGTCTCCACGCTCGCCGTCGGTGCGGTCGTCGAGGGCGAACTCGGTGTTGACACCCTCGCCGGAGAGGAGCTGACCAGCGAAGCTGTTGGCGAGGACGGCCGAGACGGACAGCACCATCGCGAGCATCGCGAACACCGGGTGAACGAGCCCCGTGGTCGCGGCGGCGACACCGACCCCGTTGAACGCGAAGGCCGTCGCGAGGTTCTGACGGGTCTTCCGGTAGCTCTCGTTCCCGATCTCGTAGGCGTCCATCACGCCACCAAGCCGGTCGCCCATCAGGACGATGTCCGCCGATTCGATGGCGATGTCGGTCCCGGCGCCGATGGCGATCCCGATGTCGGCCTGCGTGAGTGCGGGAGCGTCGTTGATGCCGTCGCCGACCATCGCTACGCGGTGACCCTCGTCCTGCAGGCGACCGATCTCTTCGCGTTTCTCGTCGGGCAGCACGTCGGCCATGACGCGGTCGATACTGACCTCCTCGGCGACCGCGTCTGCGGTGCGCTCGTTGTCTCCAGTGATCATCACGGGCGTGATGCCGGCGTCTCGCATCCGTTGGATGGTCGCAGCGGCGTCGCTCTTGACCTCGTCACCGATACCGATCAGACCGAGTAGGTCACCGTCACGAACAACTCCGGCAACGGTGAGGCCGTGGCCCTGAAGTCGCTCGATGTCGTCGCTCCCCTTCGACAGGTCGATCCCCTCGTCGCTGAGCCATCCCGGTTTCCCGACCAGCACGTCGTCGCTGGCCACGGTTGCCCGGACGCCCTTGCCGGTCACGGAGTCGAAATCATCGGGGTCAGCGTACTCGACATCTTGCTCGTCGGCGAACTCGAGGATCGCATCTGCGAGCGGGTGTTCAGAGAAGGCCTCCGCGCTAGCCGCAGTCGTGAGTACATCCACCTCGTCGGCACCGAACGCGACGACTTCACTGACGGCGGGTTCGCCGACGGTGATGGTGCCGGTCTTGTCCAACACGATGTGGTCGACGTCGGGAAATATCTGGAAGGCGTCACCGGAGCGCATCAGGATGCCGCGGTTCGCCGCCTTCCCGCCACCCCGAATTAGGGCGAGCGGTGTCGCCATCCCAAGCGCACACGGATAGCCGAGGACGAGAACCGCCAAGGCTGCGAACGCCCCGCGCTGGACGTTGGGGGCTGCCCCCCACGCGAGTGGTGCGACCACCCAAAAGAGGAACGAGAGCGCGGCGATCGTCAAGACGCCGGGGACGAAATACTTGAGCACGCGGTCGGCGAGCTGGATGATGCCGGGCTTCATCGCCCGCGCCTCCTCGATCTCGCGGGCGACCTGGTTTAGGAACGCGTCCTCCCCGGTTGCAGTTACTTCGATGAGCAGCGTCCCGGTCTCGTTGACGCTGCCACCGATCACCGCGTCGCCGGCGGCCTTCTCTTCGGGAATGGACTCGCCGGTAGCGACCGACTCGTCGACCATCGATTCGCCCTCGACGACCGTGCCGTCGACGGGGATGTTTTCGCCGGGCTTGACGCGGACGCGATTGCCAACGTCGAGGTCGTCGACAGGGACCTCCTCGACATCACCGTCATCACTGACGCGGCGTGCCGTGTCGGGCTGGAGGTCGAGAAGGCCTTGGACGGCTCGGGAAGCTCGCGTGCGGACGATGAGGCTGGTGTACTCCGAAAGGATGTGATAGGTGGTGATGAACACGGAGACGGCGAAGAAGTGAACGGTCGGGAAGCTCGGGAAGACGAACAGGCCAAGCAGTCCACCCACGAGTCCGGCGAACGCGCCCGCTTCCAGGAGGACGTGCTGGTTGAAGATACCCCGGCGCACGCTCTGGAAGGCTTTCTCTTTGATATAGCGGCCGGGCCCGAACATCGTCCCGAGTGCCAGCCCCAGAGTCACCAGATCCATCCCGAGAGATGTTGACTCGAAGCGCCCCATCACGAAAATCATCCATCCCATCAGGGCAGCGATAACGATGGATGCGCCACCGGCGATGAGGAGGCGACGCTTGCCGTCGGAGAGTTCGGCCTGCTGTTGCTCGTACCGCTTCGCTTTGTCAGGGTCGCGGATGGTGTACCCGAGGTCTCGGAGCGTGTCCTTTACCTCGACCTCGCTCAGCAGGTCGTCGTCGTATTCGACGAGAACTTCCTCGTGGGCGAGACTCACGTCGACGTCCTCAACGCCGTCGGTTCGACTGTAGGCCTTCTTGATGCTCTCGGCACAGAACGAGCAGGACATCCCCCCGACGTTGAATTGGTCGTGTGTCGTTCCCATCGTACCTGTTGGTTATCGTGCGACGCGGATAACCATTATGACGAGAGTTATAGCGGTCTCGATATCATACTACCACTGTCGTTGGAATGGCGTTACTCTTACTGTCGTTGTCCGTCTATGTCGTCACAAGAATGGCGCTCCTCGAATCTGACGTGCCGATCCGCGAAGTCGTGACGACGGACCCGGAGAAAGCGAAGGCACTGGAGAACGATGTCCGGGTGAAGATCCTCGACATGCTCGCAACCGAGGAAATGACGATCGAGGAGATCCACGACGAACTGCATCGTCGTGGCGAAGAAAAGGCGGAGACGACGGTGCGCCACCACGTGAACGTCCTGAAGGATGCGGGGATGGTCGAGATTGCCCGGCTCGAAGAAGCTGGTGGGGGGACGCGGAAGTACTACAAGTCGAACACGCGGATTTTTTCGTATGACCTACCAGAGGACGCTGAGCAGACGCTCGCTGGGGCGCAGGAAACCGCGGCAGCCGAATTAGCAGGGCTCGTTGAGACGCTCTATGGGGAGCACGGCGACGACATCGAAGCGGTGGCACGAGAAATGAAGCCGTGCGAGTACTGTGCAACACAGCATTACGAGGAGTTCGTCCTCCGTGAACTGCTAAATCGCGCGCTTATTGACCTTACTGAGAATGGGACGCTGGAGAGTGTTCGGCGTGATTCAGAAGACGCCGGCGATGAAGCCGAGTCCCATGACGATGAGGACGGTCGCTGAGAACAGCGGCAGGTACGGTGTATACCGCTCGACTGTTTCTTCGTACTCCTGATAGCCGGCGATGAGGAGCATCGTTAACCCGACAATGCCGACGATGACCGTCAGCGCATACGCAGTCATCAGCTCCAGACAGTACGTCGAACCGGCACAGAGGCCGATAATCTCGAATTCTTCTTCGTGAGCGAACCCGAGGACGAATGCGAACCAGGCGATTCCGAGGAGTCCGCGGTCGGCGTCAGGAGCCGGATCGGTCCCGTGCTCGTGGGAGTGCCCTCCGATTTTTCCAAGCCGAATTTTCACCCGTGTAAGGAGCCCATCCGGGGAGTGTTCGTGCGTGGGTGGCGTGCCGTGACTGTGGTGGCTCGACTGCTCCTCCGTATGCTCATCGTGGTCGTGTCCGTGGCTGTCCTCGTGCTGGTGAGAATGGCCGTGCGTGTACTCTCGAATCCCGAGTCCGATGAGTAAGACGCCTGCGACGATGCTGACTGGACCGCCGATGGAAACGCCGCCAAGAATCGAGATCGGCTCGTTCACTTGGGTCAGCTGAAAGTAGGATTTCGCGTAGAAGAACACGCCGACCATCGCCAGACTGCTAATGAGGTGGCCGATGCCGATCAGCGAGCTGGCGGCGAGTCCGTAGAGCCACTTATTGGATTGATCGAGTGCATAACTCGCGGCGACCGGCCATCCGTGTCCGGGCTCGATGCCGTGCACGAATCCGAGCGCAATCGCGCCGACCAACAGTGGAAACGCCTCGCCGTGGAGCATTCATATATTCCTCTATCCCTGCGCTGTATAGCGGTTGTTAAGACTGAAACGTGAATTCCGTAATAATCGAGGGGTCAAGACAGTAGGGGATCAATTGGGGAGTATGCGCACGAGCTTGAACGTGTCTGAGGACATTCTCGAGGAGTTCGACGAGACATGGCAGGCTGAGGGGTTGGACTCCCGCTCGCGGGCGATTCGTGAAGCGATGCAGGAATACATCGAGGGACATTCACAACTCGAGGAGGTTTCAGGCGAGGTCGTCGCTGTACTGGCATTCGATTACCAGCACCACGAGGTGATTCACGATCTCCATTCGGCCCAGCACCAGTTTCAGGACGTCATCGAAACGATGAGCCATACCCACCAGGGCGAGTGGTGTTTAGAGACCGTCTTCTGTCATGGCGATGCGGCGCGGGTGCGGGAACTCGTGTATCGGCTCCGTGATTTCGATGGGGTTGGTCGTGTGAAGACGATGCTCCTCCGCAGTACTGCGCCGGCCGACCCGGAGTGAGATTCACTCGATACAGCAGCTCATCGTCGATATGTCCCGTCGGAACGCCTGACAGGCCTGTTTGAACGCCTCGGAGAACGTCGGGAACGGGTGGACGGTGTCGATGATGTCGTCGACCGTGAGGCCGAACGTCACCGCAAGCGTGGCTTCCATAATTATGTCGGCGGCACGGGGGCCGACCATGTGGACGCCGACGATCTCGTCAGTCTCGTGGTGTTTGACGACTTGGACGAGGCCATCCGTGTTCTCGACGGCCTTCGCTCGCGGGACATCCGCCATCTGGACGGTTCGGCACGAGCAGGTGCCGTGCTCGTCCATATACTCGCGTTCTGTCGTCCCGACTGCGGCGACTTCCGGGCTGGTGAACACGACTGCTGGCACCGCGTCGTAGTCGATGCTGACGCCCTCGTTGCCGAACGCGTTCTTGACGGCGTGATTGCCCTCCTTGGCGGCGACGGTCTCCAGTTCGGGCTCGCCGATCACGTCGCCCGCCGCGTAGATGTCGGGATTCGTCGTCTGGAAGTACTCGTCGACACGAATCGTCCCGTCGGGGTTCGTTTCGATCCCAACCGTTTCGAGGCCGATGCCCTCGCTATTCGGCTGGACGCCGGTCGCGACGAACAGCGCGTCGCCGGTGACCGTTCGCTCGTCTCCGTCGATGGTCGTTTCGACGGCGACGCCTGACTGAATCGCTTCGGCGCCGCCGTCGGCTGCTAGCGTGCGGACGCGCTGGAAGTCGTTGCCGGTGATCACCTCGATGCCCTCCTCCTCGAATGCACGCTGCATCTCGCGACCAAGTTGGCCTTCCATGTCCGAGAGGACGCGGTCGGAGCGCTGGAGAACCGTCACGTCGATGCCGACACGGTGCAGGATCTGTCCCCACTCCAGCGCGATGTATCCCCCACCGAGCATTAGGATACTCTCGGGAAGGTCGCGCTCCTCGAGGATGGTCTCACTCGTGTAGTAGTCGACGTCGTAGAGGCCGTCGATGGGCGGCGCCCACGGTGAACTGCCGGTCGCGACGAGGGCCTTCTTCCCAGTAATGTGTGCGCCCTCGTCGGCGCCGTCGACGACCTCGATGGTAGTATCGTCGACCAGCTGGCCGTACCCCTCGTAGATGTCGATCTCGAAGTGCTCGGCGACGTCGACGTAGTTCTCCTGCCGGAACCGCTCGACGAGTTCGTCGGTGTCGTTGAGGGCGGCGGCCCAATCGACGGTCGGCTCCTCGGGGTATCGAACGGCGTCGAAGGGGTTCTCCGACGCTGCAGCTCCGCTCTCGGCGACGGCAAGGAGATGCTTACTCGGAACACAGCCGACGTTCACGCACGTCCCGCCGATGGGCAAGCCGGTATTCACCATCGCTGTCGAGAGATCGCGTCGACTCGCTTCGGTGATTGCGGCGAAGGCTGCGGCGCCGCCACCGAGAATCACGAGATCGTAGTCGGCTGTCTGAGTCATCTGTGCCTATACTTTACGACGGGAAGTTCTTGTACTCCAGAGTCCGAAGCTATGGAGTAGGTTGGAGGCCACGAAGCTATGGCAGACACTACGTCATCGGCGCCCGCGTGCGATGTCGAGGGGACGTGCTACTGTCCGCTCACGGGTGTCATCGACACGTTGAGCCGGAAATACGCGATGCAACTCGTCAGCATCATCGGCGCACACGATTCGCTGCGGTTCGCGGAGATTGAGGAGCACCTCCCGACGGCGAGTACCTCGACAATCTCGAAACGACTCGACGAGTTCGAGGAGGCAGGACTCGTCTCACGGACGCAGTACAACGAAATTCCACCACGCGTCGAATACGCGCTAACTGACGAGGGTGATGAGATTCGTTCGAGATTAGAACCGCTTCTTGAGTGGGCGACGGCGAACTCCTGACGTACGGACTTTAGTGAATTTCATCCCACATCAAGTGGTGAGCAATTCAGATCGGAGTGCTGACCCAATGACTATCCTGTCTTCGTGTGCTACTATGTCGTATGATAAACGAGGGAGCGTCTGCACCGTCATTTACTCTTCCGGGTCTCCGTGACGGAGAACAAACCGGGTACTGCTTGGATGAGTCAACAGCCAATGATCGGGCTGCGTTGCTGGTATTTTACCCGTTTGATTTCAGTCCTATTTGTACAAACGAACTGTGTGCGATTCGCGATGCAGAGTGGTTTCAGCTAACGCCCGCTCTCGATGTCTGGGCAATTTCTGGTGACAGCGTCTACGCCCATCGAGCATTCGCCGAGGAATACGGCCTCAATTTCCCGTTACTTAGTGATAGTTCCGGGCGGGTTGCCGAGTCATATGACATCTGTTATGATGAATGGGAGAACCACGAGCGCGTCCCGCAGCGTGCCGTGTTTCTCATTGATTCCGAGCAAACGATTCGATACGCCTGGGCGACAGAAGATGCACTCGAGAAGCCGGATTTCTTCCCGGTTAAAGACGCTCTTGATACGCTTGAAGCGGAACGTGATGAATTCGGTCCTGAGGATGTCGAATTAGTAGTCGAATATAACGAGGAACCGGAATCTCTAACGTAGACTGCTATTTTAGGATTGTATCAGTGAACGCCGCTCCGACAATCAGCTCATGGCATCTTGGAACCGCTCACGAAGCGCGTCCTCGCGCTCCTCGAACTGGTTGACCTTCTCTTGCAGATCGTCGCTGATGCGCTCGATGCTCGCGAGCGCGCGCTCGCCGGCGAGCGACGCCTGCGACCCGTCATCGCCGTCTGTCTCCAGCTCCTCCTCGTAAGCGCGTTCGACGCGCTCGATGGTGCCCTCCGGGTTGAACAGGATGTCGTTGGCCGTGCGAACGTAGCCGTCCAGCGACGCACCCTCCTTGCCTTGGAAGAAGTGGGTGAGCGCGTACGTGGCGCCGGAATGCAGCGTCCACATATCGATCTCGACGGGGGAGGTCGCGTTGGCCTCCGCATCACTCGCAGCGCGCTCGGCCAGGTAGTCCGGGAAGCCCAGAAGACTGTAAAACTCCGTGACGGTGAACGGGAGCTCCGAGAAGTCGAGGTCGATGTCCTGGGCGTCCCGGATGAACTCGAATAGGTCGTCGGCGACGAGTTCGACCTGTGCGAGAAGCTCCTCCCACCAGGTGCGGAAGTTCCGCACGTCGCCGACGTGTTTGATGACCTCCTTGTCGGTGAGCGAACGCATCGTATTTGAACAGTACCCGTCCTGGGCGAACCCCTCGACGTAGACGGCGTGCTCACCGAAGAAGTCGTAGCCCGACGTGACGCCCATCGTGATCGGGTCCGACCGGCCGGGAAGGCGCACTTCGAGGCCGTCGAACATGATGTCCATATGGACCTCGCCGCCGCCCCGGTAGCGACGAATCTCGCCGAACATCACGTCACCCAGCGGCGTTCGGTCGATAGTCTCCTCCCGAAGGACCTCCTCCAGAGGGCCGTAGACGTCGACCGGGTTGATGATCGAGTACGAGTCGGTCGGAATATGGAACAAAGAATCCGTTTCGGCGTCCTCCTCACGGGCCTGCTCTCGAGCGCGACTCGGCTCGACGAGCGCGTTGAACCGCTCCGTCTCGACCCACTCGTCGGTGTACGGATTCTGGTACGCCACGGTCGTCTCGACGGCCTGCGGGAGGTCGCGGATCGCCTCAGCGAAGCTCACGGTGTCTTTGCCGCCGTGACGCTGACGATACCACTCGGGTAGTTCGGTGTCGGTACGTCCATCGACGCCTGCGAAGATGGTTCTCGACTCTGGGTCTTTCATCGTAGTCACCTCGACGCAGGAACGCTCATCGACGGCTGCCTGCATCGTCTCGCGCCCTGCGCCCCTCTGCCGGGCGCAACAACAACACCACGTTAACCAACACTAACCTAGGAAGCGGCTGTCTGTTGGTTAATCGAACCACCGTCGGGAAACTGTCGCACTGTCGTTACTCGGTGCTGGAGCGGCGTAGCCGAACCTGCTCCGGGTTCGGAACCCAGGGATGGTCCTCCCAGCAGTGAAGGGCGTGAGCATGGGGCGACTCGAACTCGGCTCCGCAGGATCCACACTCGTAGACATCGTCGGGCCAGGGCTCACTGACGTACATCGCTGTCACCGTCGTCCCAACCGGCTCGGGAGCTCCGCTTCGCTGAACGTACCGGTAGCCGCGAACCGTCCGTTGACGGATCGCTGTCCGGGCAATCTCGGCGGGTTTGCCGTCGGGGAGATACACCCAGCGAACGAAGTCGTCGACCGACTCCTTGGCCGAGGGCTGGAGGATGAACCACCGCTCGTGGGCATCCCGGAACAGGTAGCGTTCAGTTCCCCTGTTTTGGAGGTACACCGGGTCACCTTGGCCGGGGATGAGTCGCAGCCCCTGGGCCGGTGATATCGGGTCCAACAGTCGCTCGACTACAGATGGATCGCGCTCCGGCTGGTTGTCCGAGTCTTCCTCTGCTGCAAACTCATCGAGACGAGCATTCGTAGTCACGGAGCCCACCGTCCGAGTGAGGACTGTTCCCGCTCAGACTCATCAGGAACTTCACAGAGGAACCGCCACTTCGGCCGCTCTCGGATTTGCTTGTCGGGCCGGTTACCTGCCTGTCCGGGTTCCGTTTTCCCGGCGCAGTGCCAGCCCTTGTCTCTGAGCGCTTTAATCATCGAGCCGTCGAAGTCAGCTCGCACGAACGTCAGCAGAAGGCGAACGCCTCGCCGCCGACCGTGCCGACGCACGAATCGTTCCATCGACCGGGCGAGGGCGGCGGAGGCGAGATTCGGGAAGTCGACGCCGATGCAGATCCGTGCTGCCTCGACGATCTCGTCACCCTCGTATCGCGTGCCGTCGTAGTCCAGCGAGCGAATCAGTGGATAGCGCCACGTAATCGCACCCAGTAGCTGGTCCTGGTAACAGAGCCCGTGATGAACGAGGTTCGTCCGCGGGACACTGTCCATATAGGAATGATGGGCTTCGTAGATCGCGCCGGCGACGTGCCGTGGGATCGATTCGATATGGACGCGCTCTGCGAACCGCAGGCCGAGCGGCGCCGTGACCGGCTGGCCGTCGCGATGAATGGGACACGAGCACCCCTCGGGAGTGCGCGTGTACTGGAACCCGGTACTCCGCCGCTGGCCGGGAGAACGTGTCTGAGTCACGAGTCGGTGCCGTCAGTCTGCTCTTGCCAGTCGTTGTACCGCTCCAGTTCGCGACCGATTTTCTCGAGCGCCTCGACCCCGCGTTCGAGCAGCTGGTGGGTGGCTCGTGACAGCCGAATTGTCTCCATCAGCACTCCCCCTCCGGTGGCTCGATGAGGTTGTTGCTCTCGTCGACCAGGGCCCGGATGGCCTGCTCGACATCGGCATCGTCCGAAACCGTCCGGCTCGCCAGGGGTGCCGGATAGGCGCGATCGCCCTGATTACAGAGGACGGCCAGCCAGCCGTCGGTTCCCTCCCCAAGCACGATGTAGTGGTCGCGATCAGCCCGCTGGAAGACTCGCCGGTCAGGGCGAGTGACCGTTCGCCAGTTCTCGGGGAGTGTCGGTGACGGCCCCCCGCCGTCGGGAAGGGCGACGACGTCGTCGGCGATCGTCGCCATCGCCGCGTCGATTTCTTCGCCGGTGAGGTGCCAGCACGCCGCCGGGCCGTCACACTCGAGCTGGCTGATCACGCAATTCCGGAACCCAATGTAGTGTTCTCTCGCGATCTGGGCGTCGTTGTAGTAGTCGAGGAGGAGCCCACAGGCGAGCTGTGCGGGCCCGCTTCCAGCGTATCCCCACTCGAAGCCTGTCGGGCTGTGGTTGACCAGATCGAGACTTCGATCGGGAGTGAGACGCTGGTGTTCGGAGAGATTCAGAACGACGGCCTGGCCGTCGATGCGAAAGCCGACGTATTCGACGGAGTCGTCGCGACGGTTAGCGAGCGCTTCTGTCTGGACTACGTTCGACGTGGTGCGTCGGGCGTTCCCGTTCATCGGTACGTTGCGGGAGTGGTGACCCCCGCACCCCTCTCGGGGGTTCTACAAACAGAGCCGGAAACGCCCTCACCGTCCCTACTGGCTAGCTGCGGGGAACTCGAACCCGCCGGTGTCGGTCTGTGACTCCTCCGAGTCGGTAGTTTCTGATTGGACTGCCTGGCGGGCGTCTTCCAGTTCCTCGCGGCGGTCGTCGACGCTCTGGTGGATGCTAATGTCGTGCTGCTCGCAGAGCGCTCGCTCGACCGCGAAGGTCATCTCGTCGAAATCGACTGCCGTGATGTCGACGTCCTCCGGTGAGGGCGTCTCATCAGCCACGTCGATGTCTCGCGACCAGGTATCGGCCGAAATGTCGCTGGTCGGGAGCCGCCACTCGTCACCCTCGAGCTCTTCACGCAGGTACTGCGCGAACTCCTTGTAGTGGTCGAGTGCGATCTTCTTCGTCGCTGAATCGGCCAGCAGCGCGATCGCGAGTTGATCGATGCAGGCCTCGTCGGCCTCCGGTCCCCAGTCGAATCCACCAGGAGCGCGGCGCAAGACGTGGAGGTGCTTGTCCAGTACGTCGCCATCGGGCGTGTACACCAGCTGTCCACCCATACAGCGTTCACCGCGGTACGCTCGGCCGCCGGTCATCGGAACCCACCCTCCCAGTGACCCATACCTCGTGGTCGTTCTGGGGGCTGGCGGGGGAAGGAATCCGACGGCCGACGGGCGGTATCTGGACCAGGTCCGGCTCCCTGATTGCTCCCACTCGCGGCCTCGGTTGGTCGGGGCCCGACGTACATCGGTTTTCGCGCTTGACTTCGCTCCGTGACGACCTCCCGATGGAGCATCGTACAGAGCTCCATGACGCTCTTGGCGAGGTCGAACGCCGCTGCTCGCGACCGGAGGTCGTGCTGACTGAAGAGGATCGTCCCATCGGCTCGATCGATCCGGACCAGCCAGTCCGAGGGTTGCTGGACGTGGCAAAGGACGGATTTCGAGAACTCGTAGGCGAACACGAAATGGTCGTCATCTGTTCGGCGTTGCAACCACCAGTTGTCGGGGGCGCTCTCGCTGTTGCTCTCAGAACTCATCGGTAATCCGGGACGAATGTGTCGTCCCGCACCCCTTGCGGGACGAACAACAACACCAGCGCTCACGTCGTCGCGACTTCGTCGCCACCGTCGGCAACGTATATAGTCATAGCAAGATACTGTCCAATTACATTCGGATGGCTGTACTGGACGACCTCTCGGGATTCGAGTTCGAGGACTTGATGGAGGACGTCTTCCGGAACCTCGGCTACGAAAACGTCCGCCAGGCCGAGCGGACGGCCGACGAGGGGCGCGACGTCATCATGGAGGAGATCGTCGACGGCACGCGACGGGCGATCATCGTCGAGTGCAAGCACACCGGGACGGTCGGCCGGCCGGTCGTCCAGAAGCTGCACTCGGCCATCGCGACGTTCGACTTCGACGGCCCGAAGCGAGGGATGGTCGCCACCACAGGTCGATTTACGAACCCTGCCGAGGAGTACGCTGACCGGCTCCAGCGGAACGACGATCCCTATCCCATCGAGCTGATCGACGGCGAGGACCTTCGGGAGATCGCCGACGAAATCGGTCTCGATCTCTACAACGGGCGCATCGAGATCCTCTGTGACGAGACGCTCCGACCGTACGATCCGGCGGCGGATGTCGACGCACCTGTCCAGGAGGCGTTCCGCGACATTGAGAACATCGAGGCCGCGGATCTGCCGGTGCCGCACTCGCAAGTGACGTTCCGACCAGTGGTTGCGATCACCGCCGACACGAACTCTGTCTTCGAGACCTCAGTCGGTGTCATCCACCGGATCAACGACCGCACACAGTTCGTTGTCCACGCTGAGCGCGGCCATCCGAAGGTGGCCGACGACGAAGTCGCGACGCTGGTCACCGAGAACTTCCACGCGACGGTCCCCCTCGATACCGGGCAGTTTACCGAGGTATTCGACGACGTCGACGAACGACGGTTCGGCCAGACCCAAACGGAGTACAAGGAGTGGGCTGTTGACCGCCTCCAGGATTACCACACGACGACGGTGACCTACACCGGCGACAATAACGTCACGTACAACAAGACCTGTGAGCCGAATCTCTCGGACATCTCAGTGCAATCGATTGAGCCGGTGTATCTACCTGAGGTTCGGCAGACGACAGAGATACTGGAGTACTCGTATCCGTACGAATACTATGCTGCTGGCCCCTCACGGGTCACTCTGGAGGACGGGATTCATCGCTGCGTCCACTGCGAAACGAGCGGCGTCGACGAGACGTACACCTACTGTCCGAACTGCGGGGCGATCGCCTGCGACACCCACATCAAGACCGAACGGCTCGAAGGGGAGCCGGTCTGTACCGGCTGTGCGGTGACCGAACGGTTCGCGCTGAAGAGGAAGTACTTCTACGACGAGGAGAACCTCGACGCGTTCCGCAAGGAGTACGCCGAGATGCCCCTCCACGAGAAGGCGATGGAGAACAAGCTGCTTGCTGGAGGGAGCGTGGTTGCGACGCTGCTGCTCGTCGTCGGACTACTCGTGATCGGCGGCATCATCTAACCCATCGCAATTTTCCGCCAGACTGCGTGGTTGGTGTTACGCGACTCCGTACTGGTCTTTGAGTGCCATATATTCGTTCTTTTTTGGGAGGATGACTGGCAGATCATCTGTTCTGTCGAAGTCGCCCTGAAGTGGCCGATACAACGCTTTCACAGTGGGTTCCAGGTCGTACCACTGTGCGGTCTCGACGAGTGTCTCCTGATCGATATCCTCCGCCTCGATCAGCAGCATCGAATAGCTGACCCGCCTAGATCCGCTATCCAGAAGGAGCGTATGGCATACGACTTCAGCAGGCGTTAGGTCTTCGTCCGGAGCATACCAGAACGGAGGCTCGCCGGCGAGGAAAAACTGTAGACCATACGCTGTAAACCGACCCAGTCCGGTCATCTCCCAGTCCGGAGCTGCTTGGAGTGCGTCCGTATCCTCGTCGGTCTGCAGGCGAACGAGTGCTCGCTTCGGATCGCACCACGCGATCGTGGCACTGGGAGCGATTTCCCGGACTCGGGCTCGATGTTCGTGCTCTACAGTAGCCCGGGCGAACGCCAACAGCGGCGAGACTTCGTCATGAAGGGCGTACTTCGAATCAGATCTGGAGAGTAGTGCTCGGTGCTTGAGCGGTGATAACGCGCTGTGGACACCTTGTCGAGTGATTCCGAGCCGGTCTGCGATACCAGCGATGTGTCGTGGTCTATCGAGATACCAACACACGCGGAGTGTGGCTGGGGAGAGCAGTTCCGTCCAGTCTACGTGGCTGAACTCCGACTGCAGCGTTCGATACGCTTCGGTAACTGGATGTTCCGCGATGCGGACACGACGCTGATTGCTGGACCCACGGGTTTCTGTGAGCAATCCCGCTGCGAGCAATTCGTTGAGTACGTCGTACAGATGTTCTCGTGAATATCCGGTTTCGGCCGCGAGTTCCGCCGGTGTTGCTTCACGGCCGGTACTCAGCGCGTCAAGCACGGCGAGTCCGGCCTTCGAAATCATCTGGGTCTTTCTAAACCCTAACTATATAAATACGATTTGGGATTTTACTTGACGACTGCTTCGTCCCGGACCAGTTCTGCGAGCGCGTCCTCGAGCGACCCGTGGAACTGCCAGCTCGCCTGCTCGAAGGCCTCGTCGGTCGGGCCGTCCCAGCGGGGGAACGCGGAGTGACCGCTCACTTTGACTGTCCACTCGGTCGGCTCGTCGAACGGGTTCTCCGTCGGGAGTTCGACGACGTAGAGGTACTCCTCGTCGCCGTGGATGCCGTCGGCCGGATTCTCGACGCCGTGGCCCAGCAGGAACAGCGGCTGGTCCAGGTGCTCCATATTGGACGGCTCGAGGAGATCCGCTGGCTGAGCCGCGTCGATCGTTCGCTCTGGGTCGCCATCCAGGTAGAGGTCGACCGTCGAGAGCTTGTCGAGGAACACGAAGGTCGCCGCCGTGTAGCCCGGTCCCCGCTCTGCGCGGGTCGCATCGAGAAGCTCTTTCAGTTGTGCGAGATCCCGGAGGACGCTCCCGGGATACCCGTCCGAATGCCGGTACACCTGCGCGACGCGGTCGGCGCTGCCATCTGTCTCACCGGTCTGTTCGACTCGTTGGACGAATCGGAGTTGGCTCCGTGTCGACATCGGTACTCGCCGGCGCGTGTGCGCCGGCACCCATCGCCGGCGCTGAAACAACACCACACAGTCGTAGCGGGATTGCAATCCGCTACGCGAGATGTGACACCTCGTCTGGTTCCTCCACGTCGTCGAATTCACCACGCTCGACCGGCTCCCAATCCTCCCCAGGTGCTGGACTCCACCAGTCGATCTCATAGGCACCCGGTGCACCGAGGATTTTTGCCCGTGCCGAGCCGTCAGGCAGGTCGCGGCGGAGCTTCTCGTCGACGTGAAGGTTCCACGTTGAGTCGGTGTCGAAGCACGCGAGCACAGCCTCCTCGTAGCCACGGTCTTCTCGAGACTCTTGGAGGACGACCTGCGTGTTACAGTTCTTGCAGAACACTCCCTCGAAGGGAATGTGGGTGAACACTTCCTGCCCGCAGACGGGACACCAGAGGAACTCGAACAGTGCCTCGCTGTGTCGGTCGAGTACTTCGAGACTCATTGTTGGACCGACCCGGTTCGACCGGGTCACTCTCTCCGCCCCGGCCGAAAAACACCCTGCGTGTGTACGTCCTCAGCGTTCAGGGCCGTAGACGATGCGCGAGGGGGCTTCGTACCCACAGTCCGGACAGTCGTACCAGCGCTGTACCGTCGCTCCATCAGCTGTCTTCTCACCGACGAGGACGTCGTCGTTTGGACACTCCGGACAGTTCAGTTCGGGCGCTGGCCGCTCCCGAAGCGCATCCCGGAACGTTGTCGCCTCCTTCGTCTCGAAGCCTCGCGACCAGATCGGGTAGCCGTCGACGAGGATCGCTCCGCGCCACTTGTACCGGTATGAATCCGGCGCCCGGTGTAGAACAGCTCGCGCTCCAGTCTCGGTGTTTCGATACGCGAGTGTTGGTGAGCGACTCTCTCGTGACCAGTTGGTGATTCGTGGCATCGTTGGTCAGAAATGAACGTCTGCGGGGACGATCCAGAGCGTCTGGCTGTCCTCGTCTTCCTCGAGGACTCGGTCGAGCTGGCCTCGATGCCGAATCCCCTGGGCGTGCTGGTCGTACATCGGGATTGAGGGCCCTTCGTACGCGCCGACCTGGTGGAACGCGTGGCGGGCGAGGTCCTCGTCGCGCATGATCGCCTCGTCGCTGAGCTCGTCGAGCGCCTCCTTCACGCGGTCGAGATTCCGCTGAAACTCCTCTTTCGTGGCCTTCCAAGCCCGGTCGAGCAGTTCACCGCCCTCCTCTGAGTTGATGGGGGCCGCCGTCGGCAGGTCACCCCAGCGGGCCTTCCCGGCGACCGTCGTGTCGTCTTCATCGAACGTGACGTAGTAATCAAACACGGCGCAGCCGTGGGGATTCGCGCCGACGAGACGGTCGAAGACTGCTTTCCCCTCGACCAGGGCGTCGTGCTGTGTCGGTGCTTCCACCAGCGCGTAGATGACCATATGCATCTGGTTCACCTCGGAGTGCCGACTCACCGGGCGCCGCTCGGCGCTGTCTGCTCGGTGCGCCGGCACCCATCGCCGGCGCTCGAAAAACCTCGCTTCGGGAGACCGCGTTCAGGAATCGGCAGTCTGCTCGACGGTGATCGTCAGGTCGCCCGACTCGTAGTCGGCCTCGAAGTCGGTGCTGAACGCGTCGGAGTCGTAGGCGGCGTGGTAGGCACGGTGCAGTTCGAGCGACCCGGTCGCCTTGAAGTGGAAGAACGCGGCCGCCGTGTAGGGTTGGCTCTGGGTTTCGATCTGCGTCTCGACAGAGGCCGGGAGCGCGATTTGTGGTGTGTCCGTATCGATACTCGTAGCGAACGCCTTCGCTTCCTCGACGGTCGCCTGCGAATGTGCGGGTGTCTCGCCGGTGAGCACGTTTACCGGCGTCTCGGTATCGTCAGTGAACAGGACATCGTGGAAGGTGCGCGTCCCGAGGACTGCGTCGGGACTTAACTCGCAATCGTGGAGTGGATCGTCGTCTGGATTCTCGGGCATCAAATCAGAGCCTGCGGTGGGGCTCAGTCTCTACTGCCCCAGACAAACTGCAAATTGTCTCGATAGAGCGCAGGAAAGTCGCGAAAGAGGAGCGTCCTGCCCGCACTTCCCGCCGCAGAGTCAGGTGTCGGAGAACCGATCGGGCTCGATTCGCGACAACCGCATCGCGTTCCCGGTGACACCGAGGCTCATCCCCATATCACCGACAACGACCGCCAACGCAACGCTGACCAGCCCCAGTGGCACGCCCAGCGCGAGCAGGAACTTCACGCCGAGACTCGCCCAGATGTTCTGCCGGATCACCCCGTTGGCCGTATGCGACAGGTCGTACAGGTACGGGAGTTTCCCGACGTCGTCGCCCATCAACGCAATATCGGCCGTCTCGAGAGCGGTGTCGGTGCCGGCCGCGCCCATCGCGATGCCGACCTCCGCGGTGGCGAGCGCGGGCGCGTCGTTGATGCCGTCACCGACCATCGCGACATCACCGTACTCTGCCTGTAACTCCTCGACAGCGTCGACCTTCTCGTCGGGCAGGAGTTCTGCGCGATACTCGTCGACCCCGACCTGCTCGGCGATTGCGCGGGCGGTGCCCTCGTTGTCGCCGGTGAGCATCACCACGCGCTCGACGCCCAGCTCGTGCAGGCGTTCGACGGCCCGCTTCGAGGCCGGGCGAACCTCGTCGGCGATGGCGATCGCACCCAGCAGTTTCGACTCCGTCCCGACGATAACGACAGTCTTGCCCTCCCGCTCCAGCGCGGAGAGGGCATCCTCGGCGAACGCCCCGTTCTCGCCCTCGGTCGCCTCTTCCGTCATAACGCCGCCGTCCGTCTCGCGGCGTGCCCGAGCGAGGTCGAAGCCCAGTTCCTCGAAGAGCGCGGGCTTGCCCGCATAGTACGTCTCGCCGCCGATCTCGCCGCGGATGCCCTTCCCAGTGAGGCTCTCGAAACCCGTCGGGTCGGGCAGGTTGCCCACGCCCGCCTCCTCAGCACGGGCGAGAATCGCCGTAGCAATGGGATGCTCACTGCGCTGCTCCAGCCCAGCGGCGCGACGGAGCAGATCGTCCTCCGTAGTGTCACCCACCGGAACGACGTCGGTGACGGCGAGTTCGCCCTTGGTGAGCGTCCCGGTCTTGTCGACGGCGACGGCGTCGACCTCGCCCATCGCTTCCAGGTAATTTCCGCCCTTGATCAGGACGCCGTTCTTCGCGGCGCTCGTGATGCCCGACACCACCGAGACGGGTGTGGAGATGACGAACGCACACGGGCAGGCGATCACCAGCAGCGTGAGCCCACGGATGAACCACGTCTGCCAGTCGCCCGCGAAGGTGAACCCGTAACCGGCTAGGTCCACCGCCACCGGATCAGCGATAACCAGCGGCGGGATAGCGGCGGTCAGGATTGCCAGCACGACGACGAGGGGTGTGTAGTAGCCGGAGAAGCTGTCGACGAACTGCTCAGACTCGGTCTTCTTCGCCTGTGCGCCCTGTACCATTTCGATAATACGCGAGAGCGTCGAATCGCCAGCGGTCGAGGTGACCTCTACCTCGAGGTACCCCTCTTCGTTGATCGCGCCGGCGTACACCTCGTCGCCGGTGGTCTTGTCGACGGGGACGCTCTCGCCCGTGATCGGCGACTGGTCGACTGCACTCTCGCCTTCGATGACCGTCCCGTCGAGCGGAATCTTGTCGCCAGGGCGGACGACGACGGTCTCGCCAACGTCGACCTCCTCGACGGAAACGGTCACTTCCTCACCATCGCGACGGACGGTCGCCTCGTCGGGCGAGAGTTCCATCAGCTCGCGCAGAGAATCCCGTGCCCTGTCCATCGCATAGTCCTCGAGCAGTTCGGCGATGCTGAACAGGACGGCCAGCGTCGCGGCCTCGACGAAGTAGCCGATGCCGGTTGCGGCGATGATCGCTGTCCCCATCAGGAGGTCGATGTCGAGGCTTCGGTTCTTCGCGGAGTAGTACCCGCTGCGGACGACCGGGATGCCACTGGCCGCGACGGCACCGAGGAACAGGACATCTGCGATGTGTAGCGGGTAGTCGAGGATGCTCGCTATCGCGACGTTCTGGCCGGTGAGAAGGAACTCGAAGACTAGACCAAGGATGACGAACGCTGCGCCGAGCCACGTCTTCTTCGCGCGAGAACTCGTCCAGACCTCCGAAGGTGGCGCGATATCGACGCCGTCGGCAGACTCGTCGGTTTCGTCGTCTGCTCCGCCGATCACGTCATAGCCGGCGGCTTCGATCGCCGCGACGACGTCGGCTTTGGTAGTCCGGTCCGGATCGTACTTGATGGTAGCTGTCCCGGTGGTCGGCTGGAGCGTGGCCTCAACGACGCCGTCGACGCGCTGGAGGCTCTTGTCGACTTTTTGCGCACACGACGGACAGTCCATCTCGGGGACCGTGAGACGGGCAGTCAACTCCCGCTGCCCGCCGCCGTTCGGTGGTCCCGCTGTATCCACATCGGAATTCTCTGTCATCACCTCACGGTAGGAGCGGGAGTTCGATATGTCTTTGTTGGAATATTCCAACCGCGGTGTCAGTGCGATGCCAGCCGTTCTTCCGCTACCCGCTCGCCGGCGACGTGTTGCTTCGCCAAATGTTCTTCCGCCCGACGGAGCCGGTAGGTAAGTGTTGACCGAGGCACGTCGAGATGCTCGGCCAACTCGCCGACATCGACCTCGCGGGGCGACTCGTAGTAGCCGTGTTCGACGGCGGCTTGGAGGGCGGCTTCCTGCGCCGGGGGTAATCCGCTCGGTGTTTCGTCGCTTCCTCCAGCTGCTGTCGTCGTGTCCGCGGTGCGGAGCATCTCCATCTGAGCGCATTCTTCGACGGCAACCTCGAGGGAGTCGAAGAATGCCGCCACGTCGCCGTCGCCCGAGTGGATGAGTCGCCACGTGTAGTGGCGGCCCTCATGACGGGTCTCGAACAGCACGCCGTCCCCGAGATGGTCGCGGGCGATGTGGGGAACCGAGGCGCAGGTGGGGGTTCGCTCCCAGTCGGAGTAGAGGACGAGCGTGTCGTCCGTGCGGTCAAGGACGCGGGTGGTCTGGGTGGCGCCGCAGTCCTCGGTGGCGAGACAGTCGGCGTAGTAGTCGCTGTTTCGAAACGCGTCCTCGATGGCGTCGAGTGCGTCCGGAGTGCCGGTGGCATGGTCGACTCGCCAAAGTTGGTCGGCAGTCGCGTGCAACGAAAGCGAGCGGACACGGGCGTCGGGGTAGTCGGCAAGGGCATCCGCCACCCTATTGCACCCCGGCTCGTATTCGAGGGCGAAGACGAGTTCGCGCATACCCCGTCTACGGCCTCCTCCGACATAACCAATGGCACGGGACTACGTCTACTGGTGAGCATCAGATCACGTCGTTCGGGTCGTGGACCTCCTGCATTCGCTGCGCTTCGGCCGCGTATTGGTCCTGGAGATCGGGGTCATCAACCGTGCCGAGATTGCCGGGCCCCGCATCGACTGCCGCTGTCGTATCTCGAATATCGGTGAAGGACGTGAGTGCCCGCTCTTTCCGATAATACTGTTTGCCGTCGGGTGTCGCGTAGGTGAGGATGATTAGGTTCTGTTCATCATCGGAGTAGGTACGTTCGACGAGCCATACTCGCACCTCGTCATCAGCCCGATCTGACATATCCAGACGTTCGTGGGGACTCAGAAAGGGATTGGCGTTATAATCGGTCGACTGACGCAGTTTTCGACGGTGATTCACCACCAGGGATGCGCAGTTCCTGGCGCTCGCCGACCCACTCGCCGAGCTTCTGTGTGAGGTACTGGCGAGCGGTCGACTGGGTGAACACACCCTTGTCGACCATATCGCCGACGACGTCCTTCAGTGCCTGGAACTGTCCCTTCAGGTGCCCGTCGCCGACCGGCTCGCCGTCGTGCCATCGGACGGTCGCGAGCGCGCCGTTCCCGACCGTCTCACCGTGGTCGAATGTCTCCGAGTCATACTGCAGGCCGAACCACAGCGTCCGGTAGGCGGTCACCTCGAAGGTCGGCGATACCACGTAGAACGCCTCGTGATGGAGGTAGTCGAGATGGTCGGTGATGATCTCCTCGAGCGTGAGCCCGGTGGCGCGGGGCTTCGGCTCGACGACCGTCGACGGTCGGTCCTCGCCGGCGAGGTAGCCGTCGACGGCATCTGCCTCGAGGCCATCGGCCAGTTCCGCCAGCAGCTGTTTCGCCCACTTGGAGTCGGTCTCGTCGCCACCGAACGGCGACTCAGCCGAAATCCGGTGTTTGAGCTTCAGGTTCGCAGCACCCCAATGAGAGTAGTGAAGCGTATACTGTCCGTCTGTGCGTTCGTACGCAACGAGTGCGCGGTGTCCCATTTGAACACTCACCTCGCAGGGCGACCCACGACTGGATCGCCCCGCAACCCTCCCGGGGGACGAACAACGCTACCAGGAGTTGCCAGCGAGGGTTCTTTATTCGGGATGAGTAGTGAAATCGGGGCGGCTAAATCGGCAAGTAGAATTGCTTAGTTATTTGAACGAAGTCAGTGTAAATGCGTGTATGGATATTGACGCCGGCGAGTTCAAGAAGAACATAGAGAAGGCGTTAGAGGAGCAGTCAGGGCTCCGGATGAACGAGCAGAATGAGATCCCGTTCGAGCAATTGTTCACAGAGGAGTTCATACAGCTGTACACAGAATTCGACTCTTTCGAAGCGTTGCTTGAGGCAAGTCAATGGGATGTTGAGGACGAGGACGATTTCGAGGCCATCCCGGAGGATGAGTTCGATACCTATGTCGACGAGCACACGGATTTCCCATCGTGGGAAGTTATGTCTCAGACTGCGGCTCAGCGGTTCCTTGAACGTCAATTTAACTGAAGTGGGTTACTGACTGACCTGCCGCCCGAGCTTGGTGATCTCCGCCTCACTGTACCCGCCGTCACTCGAATTGATGTAGGCTTGTGTCTCGACGTATCCTTTCTCTCGGAGCAACCAGAGGTTATGATCTACGACGTCTGACGACCGGCCAACTGCCTCAATCAACTCGTCACGATCAACCTGTGGATAGGTAGGATCCGATCGGTATGACTGGAGTAACACGTCCAGGATTTCATCCTGAACCGCGTCATCCAACAAGAGTTCCTCACCCAACTCTTTTGCTCGCCACAGCGTCGTCGGTGTAATCGTCAGTGACCGCTTCCCTGGCCGCCGCTTGAAGAACCCATCATCCTTTGAGAACCGCCACACCTTATCGATCACGTCCTCATCAACGTCCTCGAATTCATCGTTGAGATAGCTGCGTAGCCTTTCACCTTGTGGACTCGGCCAGAACGTAAACGGCTGCTCTGTAAATCTACGATATGACTCACGGATCAATTCATTCTGGACCCGCCGCTCGGTCGCCGATAACCCCTCTGTCGCACCTACGTCATACTCCGTCGATGCCCCATCTCCATCCCCATTCACCACATCGTCACTGGTATCGGACCGCTCAGTCCCGTCCACGTACTCGCCAGCATCCTCCGGCTCGACTCTATTGTTCGACGTGTTGTGGACTTGGATCGCTAGAATACCCAGAGTGCCTAACATACCGATCACACCAGCAATCTCCACGAGCGAAAAAGGTGTATAGACGGTTCCGATTCCTGCGAGAATCAAGGCAGCAAGCCAGGCAAGGATGAGCTTCCCGATGAACCGCTCAGTCACGTACTGCCCAACCGACATCCTATCACTGCAAGTATTCACAGACCAGTATTATAAGTCGTAGGAGAGCAGCCTCAATCAGACATACCCACCTGATTTTTCAAGAGTTGCTGAGAAGTACCGAATTATGAGTCAAAACGACAGGACATCTTGGTTCATCGATTCCGAGGGGCCAAATGAGGAGGCTGTCGAACTGGCCTTCGCGTGGGTGCAACAGCTCGGTGAGCAGCATGAAGAGAAACGAGATGCTGTCTTGGCAGTAAACACGAAAAAGCAGCTGGACGGTGTCGTATCTACTGTGATCGGTGACCAGGCAGCAAAGGCGTTGAATAAAAAGAAGCCGGTCGGCGTCGGTGAAGCAGAGATCCAGCTGATGACGAAACGGATTGATCCATCGGGGTGGCAAAGCGGTCCTGTCCTCGCTATCTACCCAGACAAAGACCTGCTGGACAAGATTGACGGAATGTATGGTGTGACCGATGTGCTCGTCGTGCCTTGGTCGAAGGACACCGTCCAGTTCTGGATCGATACCTGGGGCGCGTCAGCACTCCAATCAGATGCGAGTGGCGATGCACCAGAAATCGATAATCCGGTCGCCAAGGAAGCTGTCGACACGCTCGATGCATTGGTCAACACCTCGACTGGGATCACGCATTCGTCAGATCGTGCTACCTGTATCGAGATCTTCAAAACCCTCCATAGCAACGGCATCAGCTTCGATCCTGAAGCAATCAGAGCCTGGTTAGTCGCTGAAAAAGGCTGGGACCCGGATTATGCCGATGACGTAAAAGAGGTCGCCGAAGGTGTCCAAACGGGGAAACGCTTCCAGTACGACTCTGGCCGTCTTAGCAACGACATTATGAACCAGTGGAAAGACGCCGCAAATGTTAATTAATCCAATATAACTGCCGGAGATCGTTTTCACTCCGTTTGCTCACGTCCCTGTAGTGACCGCTCTGATGCATCTATGCTCTGTACTGACCAGCTGTTTCAGCTCTCACTCTAAATAAAGAAACAGTATCGGAAACTACTGCTACTCGCCGATCGGCTCGGGGGAACTGAGGTCCGCGTGGAGGACCGCGTCGTCGCGAACAACGTACCGCTTCGCCAGCACCGGGAAGCGACACTTGGTGAACCCGGCCGTCTGGATGTCGAGCTCCTCGCCGGCTTCGAGATGGGTTGCGAGTTCTCGCAAGAACTCGTGGGTCACGATTCCGCCGTCGTAGTCAGGGAGCCCGTTCTCCCGGGCCTCGTAGACTTCGAAGTCGTCGTAGCCCCAGATCGTGAGTTCGCCGTCGTCAGTGACTTCCCAGTTGAGGGTCCCGAAACAGTAGCTCTCACAGAGCTCGCGCACAGCCTGTGGATCCGATACGATTGCACCGGTCGAGGTCGTCGCAGCTTGGAGCGTAGCCATTGGTTCAGTCGGGGTGAATCCCCGCACCCCTCCCCGGGGGGAGATAGACTACTCTCCAGCGTTAACCAACACCCTACCCAATCGAGCCGAGACTGTTCGTTAACCGACGAGCGAACCTACTGCGGTTCCGGCCCGTAGCGACACGTCCCACACTCTCGACACTCCCAGATTGGTTGCCCCGACCAGGTGTCGTCAGGTAGCGATTCGTAGGTGGTGAACCGATGCCCTGTTTCGGAATCGCAGTGGTGACACTCGAGCCGGACTCGTGTCGGGATGTTAGATGGCTGCCCGTCCTGATCGCTATCCCCGTTTGATTCTTGGAGTGCGATTCCCGGGACCAGCCACATCGGGTCATCAGCTGTCTCGAGCATCGTATCGAGATATGATTCAGTCCGGAGGGCATCTCCACTCTCGTCGTAGAGGCACGCCTTGACCCCCTGCGCCCCTGTGAACGCTGAACGCCCCTGGCCACTCATCCGGTCTCGGATAGCCGCAAGCAGATGCTCCCCGGCTTCTGAGGTGACCTTCGTCGCGTCCGGTAGCGACGGCCACTGATCGACCAGCTGCGATGCAGGTTCCTCCGTGAGGTCGTAGATGAGTCGATGCTCGGTGATGTCCTCGGTCTCGCTGTTGACGAGCAGATTCCCGGCGGCTGCCCCCTTCGCGACAGCACCGTAGAACGTCGATGACTCGACGAGCGCGAACACGAATCCCTCGAGTGTTGCTTCTTGGCTGGTCTCCGTTGTGGGGGTGTCGGAGTCGCCGAGGTGGTTGGTGAGACAGAACCGGCATTTCGTCTGTGACGCCGGTATCGGGGCCCCACAAGATCGGCACTCTGCCTTGTCGTCGGTTTGATGCTCAGGGTAACCTGTCTCGACCGACGCACGCCGCTGTCGACGAGGGTCGGCGTTGGAGCGCTCGTCCAGCTGATGATCGGGCGTCCGGGACGCCTCACCAAGCGGACGTAGTTCCTCGAAATCGTAGTCGCGGCCGGTCATAGAGGGATCTACAGAGAGCATTTCCCGTTTTCCGGTTTAAATGATAGGCCGACAAAAAGCGAGCAAGCTCCTAATTGGTCGGCCTCTAAATTAGACGACTTGTTCTTCGAGCGTGTCTCGGTGGTTCCTGACGGTCGCCGTCGACGTGTTGGCCACCTCGGCAATCTCAGTTTGGGTCAGCCAGCGACCCGCCTCCTGTCCGGCCCTGTAGAGACAGGCCGCAGCGAAGCCGGCGGGATGGACGCCGGTCGTCACGCCGGCGTCCTCAGCCGCTTCGGCAAGTGCTCGCGCTCGACGTCGGATTTGCTCCGGACAGTTGAGGTCGGATGCGAGCCGCGGAATGTACATCGTTGGCGTCGCAGGTTTGGCCGGGAGTCCCAGTTCCTCGTTGAGTGTCTTGTAGGCGTTCGTCACCCGTGATTCCCCGACCTTCGCGACCCCCACGATGTCGTCGAGGAGTTGCGACCGGCCGTTACATCGGCAGGCCCCGTAGACGCTGGCTGCGGCGATCGCCTCGATGGATCTGCCACGGAGCAGATCCTCGTTCTGAGCGCTCCGGAAGAGCTGGCACGCCTGGTCGCGAAGTGTATCGGAGAGATCGAGTGCGCTCGCGAGACGTCGCACCTCGCCGAGTCCGTGGGCGAGGTTCTGTTCGGCCTTCGACCGCCACCGGCCGCGGGTCTGTTCACGTCGCATCCGGGCGAGTCGCCGGCGCTTCTGTGCGGAGAGTTCGTTCCCGTTCGCATCTGTTCCGCGCCCGATCTCGGTCGAGAGCCCTCGGTCGTGACGTGCTGCTGTCAGCGGAGCGCCCGTCCGTTCCCGCTCGTCCTCATCGTACGCCCGCCACTCCGGCCCGTGATCGAGGCGTTGCTCTTCGATGACGAGGCCACAGTCCTCGCAGACGGTTTCCTTGACATTCGTGGTGACGTGCCCGTTGCACTCGGGGCACTGGTTCCCGCATGACTTCGTCTGGACGTCCTCATCGAATCCAGTCTCATAGATGTCTCTAATAGCCATCGTTCTCACCGATTTTCGGGAGCTCTCCGTTACAGTGAGCCCCTCACCAATTTTGGGGCTGAACGACAGAGACGATTCACACTGGCCAAGATCCTGTTCTGGCAGGAGTAGACTAATGTACCTCCTGTTATAACGATATTTTTAATCAAGAGATGACGCTTTCCGACCAAGATCGAACTCAGGCGGAGACTACAGTTTCTCCGTTTAACGCTCAGAGCGGGTTGGGGGATGATATGCCTAATGTTATCTGGAATATGCTTCAGGAACTCTCAAACCGCCCTAATGTTCCGGATGGAGTCAATATCGGAAAACGAACCATCTTTGATTTGTGTGATCAACGTTCAATTGGACCAGTTACACTTGATATTGAACATCGTCTCTCAGCGGAATTGAGTGATTATCCGTTTGAAGCCCGATATGAGGAGGGTCTCAAAATATCAGAGTTAGGTGATATAATCGATGATCCTGGATGCTCTTATCCTGCTACTGAGCTTGCGATGGAAAAATACGACCCAGATGGATACGATGTCCAGCCATCAGGTCAGGGACGTGCGCGGAAGCTCAGGGTTTTAGTTCTTACAGTGAATCATGAGTCAGTCCTGTACTATGACCCTCTTCGATACGGTAAGGTCAATCACGACCAGTTGAGTGGTATTGAGACATCAGAAATAGATAAACAAAAGTTCGTTAGTGCTTGGAAAGGGCGATCCGAAACAACTAGTACTCTATGGGTGGAAGAAACTGAGCAGAGTCGACTGGCTAGGTTCAATGCATGAGTACTGACTCAAACCAAAGCGAGGGGCGAATCATTCCAGAAGGGATTACTGTCCCCTTCACGGATGATTACGAGTCCCTTCGTAATAGCGTTGAAAGACGACTTCAGCAGGTCTATGGTAGTGGAACCTATCTATCTGATTTCTATATTGCAGATACTGGTTCACTTGCCATCTCTATTGGGAACACGTTCCCAAAAGACGTCAGTGACTGTCGACCAAATCGCGAACGTGTAATTAAATATATATCACTTGATGATATCGCAGAACTCTCGGGCGAACGTGATGGCGAATTCTATTATATCGAACTCCCTTCGCGCTCGTCTGTTGAGCAGGGATTTTCGGATGCTCAGGAAAACCTACGTAATGAACTTGACCAAGCGATGGCACGGGCAACATATGAGAAAATTGCAACGACTCCAGCCGTAGAAAATCAGCTCAACCCGATCAAACAGATTCTCAGATGGACTCGATTATATCATCCTGTTCCGTTCTCGGAAGTCCGGAAAGCCCAGGACAAGAAGGGTGATAAGACTCTACAGTACGTTCGGACTCTTGAAGAACTTGGGTTTATTGAACTCCGTGATGGTGACCTTCACCCGAGGCGGCCACTTGAGAAGTATGATTTGGGAGAGGTCCAGGGTGAAGATTTCAATAAGAAAATACTTGGTGAAGTAATTGAGCAAGGGTTTGATCGACTAAGTCGGGACCTCCAACTGGGAATTCTCAGACATCTCCCCAAATTTGCTAATGGATACTATGTGGCAGCGCTTGAGGTCAATGATCCAGATCTTCATCTAGATATCGAGAGTATTCAGGAAAATATGATCGATTGGTATGGTTCATCAGCAAGGTATCATAAGTTTGAACTGCGAGATAAGCTTGATTTCCTCGTCCGCAATGATATTCTAGAGAAGGAAGGGGATATTGAGGACGAGTCTGAACTTTACTTCAGGTCGAACAAAGACGTGTATGAGGATATGAGCGCAACCGCTACTCTGTAGTAGTTTCAGCTTCTAATGATGATATCTCTGTTGCGATAGATTCAACAAACTCAGTTATCTCCTCTTTATTGATAGCAAGAACTTCGAATTCACTTTGATAGGTGTCCTTAGATGACCAGTTTTTCAGTTGCTGATTCAGTACTCTCTGTCGATCACTATCGTTTTTCACTTTTTTATTGAGTGATCTTGCAACTGTATCGGGATCTCGATCTAAGGAAAGAGACACCTCCGCGACTAATGTTATATATCGTTCTATCGGTTGTTCTGCATTTGTACTGATAGTAGATGAAGCATGGATTAATCTATCTTGGAGCTCGGTCAGAAGGGTTTGTTTATGCGGGCCGGGGTTTGGGTGCTCATCAAAGGTCTCAAAAATGGATTCCAAATCTGAAGTCATTTGATTTATAATTAAATCCGTTCGCTGTCTGTTTGTGGAGCTGGACAATTCTGATTCCCATACATCTTCAAGGAGTTCAATATAATTACATAGTATATCTGAGAGTAATACATCATCCAGTCCGTCTAATTCCGAGCCCCCTGCCGCTTGTAATGCTCCTACCTCCATCTCAACAAATTCTGCGTGGTGTGTAATGATTCTCGACAGTAACTCTGAACTCTCATGATCTGCGATAGTCGACGATAGCGCCTGGTATTCCGAAAGGATCGAATTATTACCACTCTGATCAAGTGATGCAATCGCTAGTTCATATAGATTCGATAGTTCTTCAATCGCCTCTGGAACTCTTTCTGCTCTGATGAGCGTCTCTAAGATATAGCGATGGGCTGTTATGGTCTGTTGTACTCTTTCTTGGGTTCCTTTCGTGCCATATGTTACAGCAGTTGACCAATGATCTAAGAGCAGCTCAATATCTATGTTCTCCACGTGTGATGGCGGACTATTAGCAAGGCATTCCGGCTTCAAGTGTGATGACGGAGTGAGAATCCTATCAACTCCCCTCCAGAGTTGATGAATTGCTTGTTGAACAGTAAATTCGTCTCCATTTTTATGTGCGGTTATTAGAATTCGTTCAATTGTGAATAGCGGAGTTCGTTCTGGTGGTGTGGGTCGAGATCCCTCTTCTTGTTCTGACCTGAGAAAGGTTTCTCGGGATACACTATCTGCGGTCCGTTCAAGAAGGTGCTCAGGTGTGGTTAGTTCAGCTAACAGCTGACGCGCTATAAGCAGAGAAAAGAGAGAACCTGTCATTAGACCTGCTCCTACAGCTAAGGCAAGATTCCAATCTTGAGGAAAATATGGAAGAGAAATCGGCACAGATAGAGATTGCATTAAATAAATATCTGTCAGGATAGAAAATATATAAAATCCAAGTAGCAGCGCAAATCCTCTTGATTTGCTTAATTGTTCTAATGTTAGGGGAGTGAATTGAGTGGCACTGACCTGTGATGCAAGCACAAAGATAGAGAACACGATTCCAATAAACGCTCCTTGGACAGTCGCCATAGTTGCAAACGGTTGACTATCAAGTGTTGTACCACGCGTGAGGTAGCCAATTAGAAGGCCGGAAATCACCGAAACAACGACGATCCCAAACAACAGAGAACGATTGCGTGACACGTTGCTATGGAAAGTAAAATAGGGGTTCTACTTAGTTCTACCAGTAAATCCTATGGCATTGATTCTGTGAATCCGACGGTTGTGGCTGCGCGCGCAGCGACCGCAGGGAGTGAGCACGGAGCGGTGGGCGGGGCGGTGGGGCTTGGGTCGGTCCGGCACTCACCAGAAAAAGAGGGTACTTAGCCCCCTACGCTTCCCACCAGCGGCGGTCGCGTTCAGGGAAGACGATCATACTGTCGTAGGTCACGGCGAGTGAACACCGTCCCTCGTACCAGTTCTTCTTGACCGCCCGCATCCGGACGGTGTCACCTTCCTGGACGTATGCTGGCTCCGACTTGCGCCACGAGGTGAACTTGATTTTCCCGGTGTCGTCCGCGATCAGGCCCACTTGGGCGATCTTCGGGTTGCTGGCATCCCAGAGCGTGATCACCTCACCTTCGATGCTCACCTCGTCGGTCGGCACGTCCGGGACGTCCTCGATCGGGCAGATGGCCCCGGGGGCCGCCTTCAGTTCGTCCATCGTCGCGAACACCGCCTCGGTGATGTCCTGCCCCCGTGCGACCCGCCTCGCGAGCACCCGGGAGACAGCCGCTCGACTGTGGTCGGTCCGAAGCCGCTGTGCGATCCGGTCTGCTTCCTGGTTCACCTGCGCCAGCTCCATCCGGGAGAGGCGCTCACGCGGATCCGTCCGGTCCGGGGTGCGCTTCTCCCGCTTGCGCTGCCGCCGTTCGGTGACGACCTCGCGGGTCCGCTTCGCCCGTCCGTCTTGGGTGCCGAGTTCCGCTTGGGCGCTGATGTGTTCCAGTTCGGCCTCCCGGGCGCGAATCTTCTCTTCCTGCGCCAGGGGCAGATGCGAGAAGTCTTGGACGATGCCGTCTGGGTGGTTAGAATCCACCTTCGCCTGCTTCTCCTGCTGGACCGTCGCCCGGAACTCCGGCTTGTCGTCGACGACCTCGAAGCCGTCTTCGTCGACGCCGGCGTCTTCGGTTCGTTCGAATGCCTGTTCATCCACCGTAACGACCTTGCTACTAGAGCTGTTACTAGACATTGGAGTGCTGAACTCCTGAAGGCGCTCACGCGCCGCCACCGCGATGCCCCTAACATCGCGGTTTTCCGACGACGTCGACGTCCGATAGCACCGACTGCGCGCTCTCGCTCGCGCCTTCGCGAGCGCCCTACCGGGCGCGAGCGAGAGCGCGCCCGAGTGCGGCGACCCCAACCAGCACCGCGCGCCGACCCGCCCGGAGCGAGCGGCCAGGGCATTCCCCGTTTCGCCCGCGACGCAACTACGTCCGTCGCGGGTCGAAGAGTCCCGGAAGCCTCCGGAAGTCCGGGACCGAAACGGGAGAAGCGCTGGCGCGAGGGCACATTCACTTTAGCCCGGCAGCCCGCCCGCTACTGCAGGCAGGCAGCCCGGAATGGTCGGTCGCGAGCGACGCGGAGGGCGGCAGCGGCGAGCGGGGCGGGCCGTGGCGTACACACTGTCCAGCCGGCCGCGACACTCGACGATCCAGCCACCGTCCTGGCGGACTCAGAAAGGGCGAGGCCGCCTCGGCCGTCCCCCGACTCCGCAAGCACCGCAGGGTCGAGGAGCGCAGCGGTGGTCGCGGGATGCCGAGCGGCCGAGGGCTTTCAGGAGTCGTCTCTGTCGACGAATCCGTGCGCGTTACTGGTTCGGTGAGCCGACTGGCTCGTCGAGAGGGATGTCGACGCCGTCCTTCGTGACGACGACCTCGATCCCCTCGACGATGAATCGAATCTCGACATCGCCGGAGGACGATGCGAGGAGTCGTTCGAGTGCCTCGACGTCGACGACATCGTGGAGCTGGTACGAATCGCTCGGCAGGCCGTGGACTTCCAGGGTTTCGACGATCTCGACGAGAAGATTCGAAGACCGGTCCGTATCACTCGGGGGTGAGGAATCCATCCTGATCTCAACCAATCCAAGGACGAACAGCAGTTAAAAGCGGGGGTTCGACGGCTTGGGAGGTCGCTTCAGAAGAACGACGAGGTCCTCTTTAGCACTGCTCCGCCGACTCGACGCAGTGGTCTGCTAAGTCTCGCGTCCAGTACGTCGCCGGCCCATCAGGACAGCAGTGCGCACAGAATTGGAGCGGCCCCTCGAGATGGCCGAGTTCCACGCGGAATCGGGTGAGCGCCGCGAGCGCGTCGACGACGAGCCCGCAGCCATCACAGGCGTAGTGGTCGCGCTGCTCGGGGTCCGGGGTGACTTGCGTTGCACAGTCGACACAGATCGGGTGACTCACCCGTTCGTCCTTCCCCCAGGTGTACGCGGTGCCGGTGTCCGTGCCGGGCGGCGCCGCACAGAAGGCACACCCGACGAGCGTTTGTTGGGTCACGGCTCCGTCTCGCCGGTGTCCCCGGCTGCCGTCCAGCCCTGGTGGAAGACGGCGAGCTGCCACAGCGATTCGAATGCTGCCCCGCTGGGCTCGTGTACGAGGACCCGCTCGTCGACGACCGGCGTGACCGTCCCGGCATCGAGCAGGTCTCGGACGAGGTCCTGTGCCGTCTCGTCGTCGAGATCCGCTGTCGATGGCTGGCGAGCATCCCGATCCTGCGCGAGGAGTTCCCGCTCGAGGCGTTCGTGATCGTCTGCCGTATCGTCGTGGATATCTGGCCCAGACATACGTATCAGGGGGCAGGACACGACCTGCCCGCACCCATCCTGGGGCGCGACAAACAGCTCTCTTGAGCCCCGCTCGTCCGTTCTGCTACGACGACTGCTCGACCCTCCACGCCTCACGCCATCGTCTGGGTGGCAGCTCTCCACCCTGGCCCGCGGCCTGGCACCTCGGCCCTGTTGGCCGCGAACGCAACTTTAGGCGGCCACCCCCACCACATATCGGTTGATTTTCCTGCTGTCTAGTAGCCGAATTCGGCCCCAAATCGCAAGACAGCGATACCTGACACCAGATTTTGGGAGCTGTCCAGGGACTCACTCGTTAGTGAGTCTGGTGTCTAGTGCTGCCGTCCTGCGATTTGCGGACTCAGAACGATCCCTATAATATCTGGTGTCTAGAACAAGTCAGGGCTGGTGTCAGCCGGTCCAGCCGGGCGATTGGAGAGGAAGCGTCTATTGGTCAAACGAAACGAACTGTTTCGCCCTGTCCAGAGGGGACTGGTTCTCGTCCCGATCTTCTTGCTTCGGCTCTTGCTCGAACTCACGTTCTTCGAGAGCAGTTTCCAGCCGATTGCGTTCGGAGCGTACGGTAGCGAGTTCTGATCGGAGCTGGTTGACCTCCGCTTCAAGTTCCTTGATTCGCTCCGATTTCTCCTCCAGTTCGGACTCGAGACGCTCGACCTTCGCTGTCAACAGCCGGTTCTTTTCGCGGAGGTGTGCCCGGTCCAAGTCACCAGGTCGCTCGTCGCTCGGGAGAGCATCAGGGATCGACTCCGACTCGTCGTCAGCTGTGTCCTCCTCGGGCGTGACTTGCTCTCGCCCGTGGTTCAGGCCCGCGTCTTCGATGGCTTCCAGCGTCTCGTTGTAGGTTTCGTAGCCGGGGAACCCCTCGTAGGTTCCATCCTCTCCCTCGCGATCGACGAACGCGTCCTCGGGACAGACTTCAAGCGCGACAGCCGCTTTCCGAACGGCCCAGAAGGGCATCTGGTCATAGGTTCCGCCGTCGACGCGGTCTGACCCGGCCTCTGGAATCCACACTGGAATGTCGTAGCCGGCGTTCCGCAGTTCGTCGACGGCCGCCCAGTAGTCGTCCCCATCGAGGTCCGCATCGGCGTCGGAGATAATCCCCGTCGCGAGCGCCATCAGTTTCGCTGGCCCGCCGCCGGCGTTCACCTTCGAATCGCCGAAGGTGTTGGCCTGTTCGTCGACGAAACAGGACTGCCCGCTCTCGCTGTGGCGCCAGCACGGGTCGAACTGCGGCCGCGGCTGGTTCGGATCCGTATCGTAGGCATCACTCGCGTAGTGGCGGGCGATCTCAGTGATATCGATGTTCTCGACGGCCTCATAGACGTCCTCTTTGAACGGCGTAATGGGGCGACCTTCGAGGGCACCATCTAGTTCCTTCAGTCGCTCTTCACGTCGCTGGAGCGCCGCCTCACGCTGGCGCTGTCGCTCCCGTTCCCGCTCGCGCTCCGCTTCGACCCAGGCCTCCAGCGCTGCCCGCCACTCGTCGTGGTCCTCGTAGAGATCCGGCCAGAGCGTCGCGACCAGCGAGTCGACGCAGTCCGTGTGCTGGACCCGCGTGAGGTCGTCGGCCCAGTTGACCGCCTGCTCGATGAGGGCGTTGTCGACGGTCTCGAACGGACGGAGCTCGTAGCGGACGTCGTCGGTCGCGATGGGCGTGACGACGGCATCGTGGTCGGCGTGAACCGACAGCGGCGGCTTGTACTGCCGGTTCTTGTTGTTCACCCAGTCGGGCTGGATGATGTCGCCGGCGCCGGCGACGCGCTCGTTCACACGGGTTTCTGCCTTCTGGAGCCACGCGTTCGAGCGGTCGAGAAACTCGTCGAAAACCCGTTCGAGCGCATCCGGATCGTCGCTGAAATGATCCGCAATCGGGAGCGTAGCCTCCGGGGCCCCGAAGACGTACGCACCCCCGACGGAGTCCAACGCATACACCGCGTCCCGCGTGCCGTAGAGCGTCGCGTACTCCTCGATGTAGGCGTCGAGCGTTCGCTCGACGAGCGCCTGTATCTCGGCATCGAGGTCACCACGCTGCGGCTTGATATCGTCAGCGAGGTCGATATCGCCCCAGGCGGGAACCGCCCGGAGGTCGGCATATCCGGGGGTCGGGGGCTCATCCTGCCAGACAGTCGTCCCCTCGGACTCGTCGTAGCGACAGGGTTCCCATTGCTGGAAGGCAGACGGTGTCTTGTAGGTGGTGACGGCGTAGAGCGTCCGTTCGAGGCGGTCGTGGATCTCGTCGTAGTCACGATCGAGGCGGGCGACCCGCCCGCGCTGGTAATACCCGGCCTTGATCGCCTCGACGTCGTCGTGGTCGCGTTTGATGTACCACCCGACGAAGTCGTTCAGCCCGATAGTCGGGTAGTCACTGACGGTCGCCAGCGCCTCGTAGACGGGTTTGGCGCGACGGTAGTGCTCACTGATGGCTGCTTCGGAGAGCGTCATCTGGTGTGCTCCTGCACCTCCTGAGCGGGGGCGAAACGACTACGCACTGGCATCGCTCGATTCCTCCTGGTCGCCGACGTCGGCCAGCTCGATTCCGACGTAACAGCGTCGCGTCTGGCCGTCCAACCACTTCTTGTCACGCTCGAACTGAGCGTAGTCGCGAAGCGTCCGTGTGAATCGGTTTTTCGGCTTCACCTCGTACTCCCCGGCCTCAGCATACTGCTCGTACGCATCGTAGACCTCAGCGACCGCGACGACCCCGTCGTCGGATTCGGTGAGACGGTCCCTGACGAATGCCCGAATCCCGTACGGGTCCGCCTCATCGTCTTCTTGCGCGTCGGAATCGGTCGAGTCACTCGGGGGCTCCCCTGCCGGATGGAGCGTCCCGTCTTGGATCGCGTCCACGAGTGGCGGAACGCCGGTAGCCGTCTCCGTGTCTGGCGTGTGGATGTCCAGCGTCTGGTCGTCCCCGACAGTCGCAATAGCATACGAGCGCTCCGTATAGTCCGGAACGGGCAGGTCGGTACTGGGCACGAACGGGCGCTTGACGAGCACCCAGTCCGATTCGAACGCCTCACGTGACTCGTAGGACTCGGGCAGTTCCCCCGGCCTGAAGACGGTGTAGGTCTCGCTCTCGGCGTCGTAGCTGTACGTCGCCGGGAACTGGTCTTTCGACACGGCGTCGAAGGAGTCGATCCGGGCGTGTTGGTCCCCGGCACTATCCTCCAAGACGAACGCACCGTCCCGCTCGAACCAGCGGGTGTGGCGACTACCACCGGTGGCCGGTCGGACGGCCGTCACCCCATCCGCGGCTCGCGCACCGCCGTTGAATGTGACGTTGTGGTTCATCGTATACAGCCGCGTCTCACCGGAGGAGAGCTGATTTCGCGGCTCATCGAGAATTTTCGCAAGCCGGTCGGCGATCTCGGCGGCTGGTTGATCGTCGTGGTCTGCGACGACAAACAGCGGAATTCGCTTCTGTTCTTGGGCCTTCCGAAGATTCGAGAGGACCTTCGACGGACGGACGTGGGTAGTGGTTTCGACTTCGACCTGGAGCTCCCAGTCGAGGTCCGCATGCGTCGCGATAGCGTCGGGACGGGACTCCCCGTTCTGATCGAGGACCTCCACAGAGAATCCCGCCGCTGCGAGCGCACGCTCGACCGTTTCGAGGACTGCATCGTGGTGGTCGCCCCCGCCGGTCGGTGACGTCGACGTATCGGGCGTGGCTGCCTGTTCACCCTCGTCTGTGAGCCGACACTGCACCGACGATGCCCCATCCGGGAGATCGACCTCGATGAGCGAGGACGCCTCCCGCACTTCCGGCAGCGTCTCGTAGCCCTGCGCCTCGATGGTGCCTTCCTCGATGCGCGAGAGCAGTTCCTCGTCGACGTCCTCGACGGACACCCAGCCGTTCGTCTCGCGGACGTCGTTCGACAGCTGGACGGCGCGGATCGCCCGGGCCATCGCGACCTCCAACGGCAGGTCGTCGGCGTTCTCCAGAGCGACGTCAGTCGCCGCGTCACGGCTCTCAACGGTCGTGCCGCCGGCCACTCCGTACTCCTCGCGGGTATGCTCGTGAACAGCCTCCAGGGCGTCTTGGAACCGCTCTTCCTGCGTCCCGGTCAGAGGTTGCTCGCTATCGGGATGACCGGGTGGAATCGGGAGGGGTTCGATACTGAACGGGTCGGGGCCGGTTTCGCCGAACTCAGGACTCGGGAGCTGGGCGATCCACTCGCCACGCGGGAGCGAACTGATCCGATTCTTGAACTCGACGGGATCCATCGCCTCGTGTGAGAGTGCTTCGGCGATGTCGGCGTCGACGGCGATCTTCCCGACGAGCGGACTGCCGATGTTGTTCAGGACGTTCAGGTAGACCTCGCGGTTGCCGGCCTCCTTCATCTGTTCGGGGAACTGCGTCACGAGTTCGATGGACAGCCGGAACTCCCGCCCCTTTTCGAGCAGCGTCGTCAGCGTATCCGAGACGACGACAGACGACGCTTCGTCGATGAGCAGGTTCGCTACGTAGTCGTCCGGCTTGCGGGCCAGCTCGTCGCCGTCGCGACGCTTGACAGCGTCATAGAGCTGCGTCAGGATGACGCCGGTCATCACGCGGGCGGCCTCGTCGCGGAGATCGCCCAGATCGAAGATGACCACCTTGTCCTCGTCGAGGAGGTCGCGGAAGTCGAACTGTGACTCGGTGTTGTTGAAGATTCGCCGGAGGTGAGCGTCCTGCGTGATGTAATCCATCCGGTTGCTGATGCCGCTCACGACGTTCGAGAACGTCGCCGGGTTCGAGCGCAGGTGTCGCTCCAGTTTCTCGGCCACCTGCGGGTCGCTCGCCCGGGGCGCGTCCTCCGGCGTCGGGTCCGGGGGGCCGGCGGCGTGGAACTGCGTGACTGCGTGTTCGAGCTGGTCGTGCGTGAAGTAGTCGACGTCCTGCCGGAAGTGCCCGTTTTCGAGGCCGTACTCCTCGTCGTACATCGCCTTGATGAGGTACTTGATGAGCGTCGGCGAGGCGATGGCGTCCTCGTAGCGCTCCGGCCCCATCACGAGTTTGATGAGCTCCTCGTAGTGGTCGGCCTTGTCCTGGATCGCGTCAACCCGACGGACCCCATCCTCCAGCGCCGGCGTGATGTCGAAGAACGCGAAGCCAGGCAGGATGTCAGGCACCGAGAAGTGGAGGACGTTCTCCTCGAGGTCGTCGGTGCCGAAGCGCTTCGCGTGAGCCCGCATATAGTTCTCGGGGAGGTTCCCGCCCTTGGAGTCGATCAAGAACACGGGGCCCGTGGTCTGGTCGTACAGGGAGAGCGCGTCGTTGATCAGGGCGACCGATTTGCCGGCGCCGCTCTTCGCGAACCGGCCGACGTGGAACGGAAGGAGATGCGGGGGAATCCGCATCGGCTCCGGCGTCGGCGTGCCGTCCTCCCCGAGCCCGCGGCCGATCGCCATCCCGGCGTCTGTGAACGCATCCATGTGGTCCTGCGCGGGGAGCGGCAGGGGTGTCCGGCTCTCGGGTTCGGCGTCGGAGCCTCGCCCGCCCTCGGTCGTGAGCTCGGTCGCCGGCGGGACGACCACGAAGTTCGCCAACTCATCCGGCCCGAGGACGAGATCGGGGCGGGTCTTCCGCCAGTCGCTCTTGGTCGTCAGGCTGGCGTTGAAGACGCGGTCGGCGTGCTTCGTAGCCCGCCGCCCCTTTCGGAGCCCGCGGCGGACGCGCTTCGGTCGGAGCCGATAGTGGGCCCCGTTCAGGTGGTCGAACACGGACCCGATATCGTCGAGACGGTGGTCGACGCGCTCGCGCTGCCGGTCAGAGGCTACGAGCGAGAGCGCTCGCATATTCACCGTGAACGTGTGCTGTGGCTCTTTCTCGTCGATGGCCTCGACGCGCTCCCGACCGCCGATGTCGAGGTATCGGCGCTGGCGGCCGGTATTCGAGGGACTCTGTGGTTCGTTCTCCGTGTTTCCGAGGAGCTCCCCGAGGAACCAGTCGACGATCCGGTCCTCGCCCTCGCGGAGTTTCCGCTGGCGTTCCCGTGCCTCGTGTGTCCAGTCCGGCTTCCGCTGGAAGAGCACCTGAAACGCGATCGGGTGTTCGGCGCGGGTCAGTTGGTCGATGAGTGATGCGAGCGGCGCCCGTGCGTTGTCATCGTCCTCGCCTTCAGTCTCCGTGAACTGCGGCAGCGTCGTCATCCAGTCTTCGCGTCGGGCCGCCTTCCCACACCAGGTGATTCCCAGCGGTGTCGTCTCCTCGACGCTCGGGGGCGTGTGATTCGGTTGCTGCCGGACCTCAGGCTCGGAATCGGACGGTGGGCTCGTCCTCAGATCGTCACTCGACTCGGTCCCGAACAATAACTCAGCGTCGTCGTCTGCCGATGTAGTGCTCTCAGAAACCACGCTCCCACCGTCGCCGACTGGCTCTTGGCTTGTAGCATCGAAGGCCTCCTCAGACGCCTCAGTATTCATCTCGGGACGGTCATCGCCCCCGGCACCGCTATCGTGAGCTGGCTCTGCTGTCGACGGGAGCAGCTTCGCTTCCAGGTCCAGGGTAACCCGCTCGAACGTCACAGTCGGTGGATACAGCGTCCGGAGGCGCTCCTCGAAGGCATCCATCCGCCGGTCGGCGCCGTAGTAGAACTCGACCGGCTCGTCCGCGCCCTCGCTCACTGCGAGGAATTCGAACACCGGCGGCGGATCGCCGAAGGGTCCGATACCGTTGAGAAGCCCATCGTTGCCGGTATCAAGGCCGTGGAGGCCGGCGAGCTGGCGAACCACAGTCTCCGGTGCAAGATCACTCCGGGACGGCGTGATTCGGATGTACTCGTCACCGCTGTTCGCAGCCGTGGGGTCTGACGGACGCTGCTCAGTCATCCTCCTGAGAGGCAGTGCTGGTTGGGTCACCGCCGTCGGCCCGAGCGCCGGCGGGGCGACTGTCCGGGCTCGTTACGCTCGCACTCGACTCGGGCTCGAGTTCGGCGACGTCCGCAGCGCCGCCGTCGATGACGTGCGCCTCGTAGTCGCTGGCTCGAATCCGAAGCGGGAACCAGCCCTCCTGGTCGATGCCGACGAGCGCCTCCGAGTACCCGTCCTCGTCCTCCCCCGCCTTCGCAGAGGTGACCCAATTTACCTGCCGCTCGCTGAGGTCGAACCACTTGGCAATCTTCTCTTTCTCCTCGTTGACACGGTGGAGGACAGTCAGTGAACAGAGGTTCGCGATGGTGCGTGCCTCCGGCGTCAGCGCGAATTCACCCCCCGTTTGCGTGATGAATTCGAGGCTCAGATCGAAGTGACGGCTGTGCCGGACCGCCGTCTCCAGGAAGTCCAGCGAGACGGCGTCGTTCATCAGGTAGTGCGCCTCGTCGATGCAGAAGACGACGCGCTTGTCGGTCTGCTTGACCCGCTCGTACACGCTGTTGAACAGCACCTGCATCATCAGGCTGGTTTCCGCCCGGCCACGGGTACCCTCCTCCTGGTGGAGATCGAGGTAGATGACCTTCGAATCGAGGTCGAACTCGGAGGGGCGAGCAAGGTTCTCGAGTTCACCGCCCTCGCGGAACGACGGCCGGAGGTCCTTGAGCAGCGACTGGGCATCCGACTGGACGGCTTCCTGCTCGCCCTCAGTGACGTATCCGTACTCCTCGGGGTCTTCGACCATCTCCTCGAGGACCGTGATGACGTCGTGAATTGTGGGCGAGTCCCGGGTGTGCGTCTCCGGGTCGCG
Source organism: Halobellus limi (assembly GCF_004799685.1). Lineage (NCBI taxonomy): Archaea > Methanobacteriati > Methanobacteriota > Halobacteria > Halobacteriales > Haloferacaceae > Halobellus > Halobellus limi. The sequence continues at coordinate 115,359 of NZ_CP031314.1, read as the reverse complement.
GGTGATCCCGCGCTTCTCGTAGGCTTCCTGGACGGCCCGCCGAAGCGTCTGGTTGCGCTCGCCGAGTGGGTGGTCCGCGACGTGCTCGAAGAACGTCGCGAAGAAGGTCATCACCCAGTTGATTTGCTCACCCCACGGGTCGATGTCGTCGACCTCCTGTAGGACGTGGTCGGGTGTCGGCTTGATCTCCAGTGGATTCAGCCCCCGCCGGCCACCGACCGTGATGCGCTCGCCATCGAGCGCCTCGTTGACGCCGGCGAACCCCCGCATCGGGTCGAGCATAATGACGACCGTATCCTCGTCGAACATCGCCCGCCGCACCAACCGAAGCTTCGTCGCGAATGATTTGCCCGCGCCGAGCCGGCCGATAACCATCATACAGTAGCCGGTTTGCCGCTTGAAGCGGTCGAGGATGAGCGGGCTCGAATTCAGCGCGTACGTTCCGTACTCGATGCCGGGTTCGGCGAACGCCCCGGCCACGAAGGGGAACATCGCGCCGACCGCCCCACCGAGCATCGGCGTCTTGCTGTCGAGCGTCTCGTTGAACTGATCGAGAGCGATGGGGCTCGCTGAGGTGAAGGTCTTCAGCTGTGACCACCGTGGCGTCACCGGCGTCAGATTCGCGGGGGCCTGCCGGGCCGTCGTCGACACCGACTCGGCGTCGATATTCTCGCGGTCGTCGCCCCGGACCGTGAAATACATCGAGACGTCGAACGCCTGCATCGTCGTGTTCCGGAGGACGTCATACATCTCCTGGTGGTCCTCGAGGTCTTTCTCGACGCCCCGGGCGCTCGCACGGTGTTTCTCGGTCAGGTACTCGTGGTCGGCTTCGAGGTCCTCGATCTTATTCTCCAGCGAATCCAGCGTCTCTCGCGTGTCACGAGGGTCGATGTGGATGCTGACATCCGTCTGCTGGGTCTCGGCGGCTGCGTACAGCTTTTCAAGGAAGCCGTCCATCGGCGCATCGGGGTACTCGCCGACCCACAGGCTCTGCGCCCACTGGGTGTCAGTCCTGAGAGCGCTGGGTGTTCGCTCGATACTCGATGGCGAGACGACTGTCTGGTGGATTTCGGGGATGCCGTCGACGGCCTCACCGTCGGCTTCGTAATCAACAGTGAGCTGGGGCTCGTCATCTTCTGGCTCCTGTTCGTCGGAGACCTCGTCTGCGGTCGCCTCGTCGTCAGTTTCCGAACTGTCCGAGCCGGTGAAGGGCAGTAGGTTTCCAATCATGATTTGGTGATGACGGGGGACGTGCGGAGCGCCTGTTCGGGGTCGCCGTACTCGATTTCCGTACCGCTCCAGTATTCCGCGATTAGGCGGGTGAGTTCGGCCGCATCGACGGGGCGCGTGTCACACCCCTCGATGCCACGCAGGCCGCGCTCGACCCGCCGGCGCCGCTCGTCCAGTTCCTCGAGCATCGCGGCTCGCTCCTCCTCTTCCGGCGGCGCCGTGACAATCTGGACGAGGATGCCCAGTACGGGGATCCCAGCGAGCTTTTCGAGGAGGCTGGCCCGTTCGTACCGGACCTCCTCGGGCCGCACCGGGATCAGGACGTAGTGGTCGCGGATGGTCATCTGGCGCTGCGCCAGCTCTCGGTCGTACCAGTCGACGTAGTGCTCGATGAGCGCCTGGAGTTTCTCGTTAGATTTGACGTCGGGGTCGCTCAACCGGTCTTCGTACCGCCCGACGTACTCGTCGGCGGGGAACGCCTGCGTCGTCGAGTAAATCTGGATCGGGAACTCGACGGTCGTATTGACGAAGTCCTGGAAGGCCTCTGCCTTCTGGGCCCACTCCTCGTCGGTCGCGAGCGCCATGGTCGGTGGCGACACCTGCACCGCGCCGACGAGGGCCCGATCCGTCCGCTCGATGGCGTCGTGTCGCGGGTAGACGCGCTCGACGTGGGTGTACTCCTTCGCCTCCTCGTGGGCGATCTCCGTCTCGCTGCGGTGGAAGTTCACGAACAGACCGAGCCAGTCGAGACTGTTGGTGTAGCCCGGTGTGAGGTAGACGAACAGCCCACCGAAGGCGATCGCAATCGCTGCGAGGGGGATTGTGAGGGCAGACACCGGGATGCCGCGGACCGTGAGCGACGGTGGGATAACGACCTGCGTCACCAGGACTACCAGGACACCGGGAAGGCCCGCAACGGCGAGGTCCGTCAGGGAGTACTTCCCGAGGAACTGGGTGTCGGTACCGAGCGACTTCGGAATTCGTTTTGCGGGGTCAGTTGCGGAGCTCATGGTTTACTGGATGTATCGGGGCGGGTCGTCTCTCGACTCGCGATTCCGGTTCCGCGGCTGCGGGTCGCGGAGAGCCTCGTCCCGCTCGAACTCTCCGCTCCCGTCGTTGTCACCGCCATCCCCGCCAGAGCCGGTACTGGCGGTCGAGCCACCGCCGCCGCCACCGGAGCCGCCTTGCCCGCCGTCTCCGCCGCCGTCCGTAATCGCCTCGCGAAGACGGGAGCCGGTCGTGTTGAGGCGCTGGCCGGTCGCGTGCGCTCTGGAGTCACCGGAGTTCAGCACGTACTGCCCTCCGCTCTTGACCGCCGGCTCGTCGCGCACTCCACGGACGAAGTTCTTCCCGCCCTGCTTCGCCGACTGTAGCCGTTCCCGGCCTCTGGACAGTCGCCCACGAGCCTTCTGCGCCGAGACGTGCCGGGCGGCCCGATCGGCGATGAAGAACAGAGCCCCCGCCTGCCAGAAGAGGATGAACGGCGACGCCACGGCAACCAGCGGGATGATGAGCGCAGTCAGCCACGCTCCGAACTCGCCGGCAGATGGGCCAATGCTGGTCCCGAGGATATCGCCAAGCCGGAACAGAAGGGCGACTGGAACCGTCATAAACAGGAACGGCACGTAGAAGCCCGCGAGCTTCTTCATAAACTTCGAAGCCAAGGCGAAGGGACCGACTCCCGGAATCCAGAAGACGATGAGCAACGGCATCAGGAAGACGAACAGGTAGAGCGCGAGGTGACGAGCCAGGTAAATCAGACCGATGAGAACGAACAGGATGAAGTTCGTCGACAGGGCGACGACTGTGCCGAGGACTCCCATCGTCGAGAACGACAGGGTCTGGAAGAGGGTAATATCGGAGACGGAGGGCACAAGGAACCCCGCCAAAGCGTCCATAAACCGGAGCGAGAGGGCTGCGATCCACCACCACGACAGGATGCCGAGCAGCCCCGAGAAGGCTCGTTTCTTCAGCTTCGAACGATGGTAGCCATTGAACAGGTGGCTCGTCGACTCGAGGAAAATCACAATCCCGAGAGAGAGTCCATACAGCGTGAGGGTCAGCGGGATCATCGTCTCCCAATAGAAGTCGTAGATTCGAGGCCAGGCACCGTTCGAGGGAGCACTGAAGACAGAATCGGGATGTGGGGTTCCCACGACAGTTCGCAGAACAGCATCGCCGTGATTCTCGATAACCGTCCGAATAGGGCTGAACAGAATCCGGAGTAGTTCCTGAATCGCCCCAATGATGATATCACCGAGGGCACCACCGTCGCCGCCCCCGTCGCTTTGTGCAGCCACTGGAGCTGGTCCGAGAAGAAGTAATCCGACGAGACCCGCGACAGCCGAGACCACTCGTCGACGAACCCTACGCATCGTCACCACCACCAGGTAGTAGTTCGATGTCGACGTTCTTGCAGGGATGCTGGACGGCGGCCTGGTCATCGATATGGTAGCCGCCGGTTAGATCAGCGCGAATCGGCTGTTCAACATCACCGTGCGGGGTTTGGACGACTACGGTCAACTCGACAGAACCCCCCTCGCACGAAACCGAATCGTCGTCACTGATGATCAGCACTCCACGTCCCTTCAGGAATCTCTGCTCGGTGTTGGGCTGAAGGAACTCCTCTTGTGGATCCTGTGGACGTTCAAACCTCGTATCGGCGATCCCATCTCCTTCGATAACCTCCGGCGCATTCGAGTACGGGGCGTTTCGGAACCCAATATTGTAGACCCACGTCGGCCCGGAACCGGTGTTTTCCACCGTGATGAAGAGCCGACCAGTACTGTTCTGGTCACTTTCGTCGACCTCCGGCTCAACATCTACGACGCTAAGCTCCGGACGAAGCTCAATCGACATCGTATCCGAAGATTCGCCCCTAACAGCGACCAGTTCGTATTCACCGGTATCGTAGGAGCCGCCGGATTTGTAGAGGATCTGGAGATCTGCAGTCGTCGCCCCTTCCGCGACGGTGGTCTGTTCAAACGTGCTTCCGTCCGGGGCGATCAGATTGAGACGGTCGACATCGTGATCCTCAGCCAGCGTCACGACGAGGTTGGGGCCCGTGAATTCGACCTCCTCGAAGACGGAATCAGCGGGTGGGGACGACGTTCCTGTCGGCGATTCCGTCCCATTACCGGGGTTGTTTGTCCCCGAACACCCGGCGACGCCGGCGAGGAGAGCAGTACCTGACCAGGCTAAGAGACGGCGTCGGCTAATGGACCGCTCAACCTCTCGACCGTTGGATGCAGGATTGTCTCTGGTCATCATAGGGACCTCCATGGGGGCCAAATCCGCCACCCGGTGATTCGGTCGACGAAGAACACCGCAAGGAGGAACAGCGAGACCGGCACGCCAATCCGGAACAGCGTCGACACTATCTGGAGCACTGAGCCTTGCAGCAGCACGGTGTCCGAGTCACCGGTATAGCCGGGGGATTGAGCCACCAGTGACCCGGTTCGTATCGGGCCGACACACCGCCTAGGGGCCGTTCAATCGTCGTCGTAACGGTTCCGTTGCCGGTTGTGTTCAACCGCTGTCCGTTGACGACGACGTAGCCGTCCCGTTCGTTGGTATTGATTGGTGCGCCGGTATTCGCGTTCTGGAGGATAACCCGGACGGTGACGGTGTCTTCGGTCTGGTTCACCACCTCCAGGGTGAGGTTGCTCTCGTAGATTTGGATTCGAGCGAACTCATCGGCGGGCCGTTCCGCCTCGACACCTCTGACGAGGCCCCACGCACGGACGGTCTCGGGCTGTTCGTCAGCCGTGGCCCGCGTCGCGATGCCGTAGCTGGCCGTGTACGGCTCCGTGAGGACATCCAAGTGAACGTTCGACGGGAGCGTCGGCGGCGACGTCGACGTTCCGTACACGTCCAGTATCGTCACGTTCTGACGGGGCGACGGCGTCGGCCCCGTCTCAATGGGATACGCGTTCACTTGGAGTGGATGGAGCGGCGAGTGAGCAGTCCGCTGTCCATCGTCCGAGCTGTAGACCAGCGTATCCCAGTCCTTGTCTCGGGCCGAGTAGAACCGCCAGACACCCCGGACGTCACCGTTTGGCAACTGGTAGCCGAGCCACGGCTGGTTCTTGTAGACGACGAGGCCGAGGTCGCCGTTCGGATACTCGGCGATGAAGCCGGCGACCGCGAGGTCGTACTTCGTGACCTCGATGGAATCGGTCACCGTGACGTTCTCGGTCGGGTATGATACGGAACTCTCCCAGTTGGTGCAGTCGCCCTCGTCGTTGTGGGCAGTACAGGTCTCAACCTCCTTCCGAAGCCGAACCGAGATGTTCGCCTGGAGCGTGAGTTGGTGCTCCTCACCGGCGTACCCATCCAAGGAGTACGATAGCGCCGGCGTGTGAGACCCACCAGCCGTCGTCTCTTCGTCACCGTCGACGAGGAGTTTCGTCTCCTCGATCTGGTGGCTCTCGAGACTCCAGTAGACGCGCCGGTCGCCGGAAGTGTCGTCTGGCGGCACCGCAACCCGGTAGTCGACGGTCCCGCGGAGCGTTCCATCTGGGGCGACGTAGAGCGGCTGTCGCGACGGCGACAGGCGTGCTCGTGTGGACGGCTGGACGGCGAACACCTCGGTATAGGCTTCCTTGATGAACTGGCCGCTGGAGAGGTCGGCATCGGGCGGATGGATCGACACGGAGCTGTTCGTCGCCGGGAACTCCTGGTGGTCACCCCGGTTCCATTGCTCGACCGCCCGCGGGGGCGAATCAAACGGGACATCGGTCCCCTCGCCGAGCTGCTTGACTGCCGACCCGTTACTCAGGTTCGCGCCGTCGGTTGCGCCGTCCTGATCCCCCGACCACAGTTTGTGAAAGGTCTCCTCCGGGACGCCGTGGTCGGTACTGTTCGGGGGATGGGCGACCGCTGGAACGGCGGCTGTCGATGCGACGAGGACGGCGGACATGACGAGTGCGAATCCTGGTGCGTGGTTAGAATCCACAACTCGTGCCACCGACCACGATGTTGTTCAGGATGAACTGGACAATCTCCGTCCCGAGCGGCGCGACGATCACGCCCCACAGCAGACCCTGATTCCGGACCGACTTCATCTCCTTCTTCCAGTCCGACCGGCGGGTGAACGGGATCGCCACCGTCGCGCCGAGCGCGAGGACACCGCCGATGAGCGGGCCGCCGAACTGGATGATGGTGAAGATGTTCTGGATGGTGTCGGCCATATTGGAATCACAGAAGGCGCTGCCGGGATCCGACTGCGCGGCCGCCGTTCCCACGAACAGGATCAGCGGAAGGAGCGCCAGCAGAATCGGGCCGATGGACCTGTGGATGATCCGAATGACGGACGTCGATTCCTCAGTACTGGCCGGCGTCTCGCCGGAGGGGACCTTGGCACACATCGTTTGTGGGAAAGGATAGCACGACCAAAAGAGGTCAGAAATTTTGGATGAATTTGGAGTGGTTCAAAGTTCTCCAAGTTCTCTAGAGAAGTTCCCATTCTACGGGGATATATGCGACCACATAGCCTGAGTCGAACTAATGTCAGACGCCGATACAGCGCCCAGCACTGGTAGCACCGGCTCAGACGTCGACGACGATGTGACCCGAATCAATATGCGAATCCCTCAGGGGAAATACGAGTGGCTACAGAAGGAACTCGACTCCTTCACGAGCGATACGGCTCGATTTCAGTATCTCATCCAGTTTTACTCCGATCACAAGGAGGATGACGCCGACTGCTGATCTACGACCGACAGAGCGACTTAGACCTGCAGTGGAGCAACGATGAGGAGCGGGCAGTCCTCGCCCTCGAAATAGTACTGCTTTACCGTCGTCGCATCCTCGAACTCGTCCGCATCTTCGGGGAGGGTGATCGTGCGGGCGCTGCTGTGTTCGTGGATCGAGTAGATGCCGAGTTCGGAGAGGCCCTCACACTCGGCGGGATCCAGTTCTCTACTGACCGCCTCTAACCACGCTTCGACTGACACGGAGGGCCGGTCATCCGGGTCAGCTTCAGAGTGGTTACTGCGGGGACTCGCTTGTGCCATGATACATTTGCACATACTTGCGCCATATCTACTAAATATTGACGGCCAACGTATTTCTTCAATTCAGGTTATGTAACTAATGAAGAGTGTGTCTGACGCAATCCCAATACGTGTCAAGAACGGCTAGTGCGCCGCTTCGAGACAGGCCTGGATATCTCCACCTGTCGGGAAAATCAGGATGATGAGAGGAACGGCCACCAACGACCATCCAACGGGATCCAGCTGGGGGAGTGGATACGCTGAGAGATAACCGGCGATACCAACCACGACAAGGGGAGTATAGAGAAGAGTCGGAGCAACTGAACCGATCCGAATCGCGAGCGTGGGGGCGCTCGCTTCGTAGACCGCGTCGACGTATGGGCCTCGTCGATTCAGGCCGAATGAGACAGACTCCGCATAGAGACTGTGGACTGCGTAGTGAGCCGACTCGTGGAGTACCCAGGCGACGCCACAGGCCACCAGATAGACACCGAAGACCCAGACCGTCTCGTGTAGCATCGTAGCTCAGACCCGCACGTTTCGAAATGGACGAACCTCGTAGTTAAGCCTGCAGGCTGGCTCGGGGCGGACACAATCTTAACCAACAGCACAGCAGGCTACCGGTGAAGTGTTGGTTAAGGCTCTGGCGATTTGTCGACGCCACCGGCGGTCACTCGATCTCGATGACCTCGCCGTCCCCGTCTTGGAGCTGTTCCCGGATTTCAGCTAGCAGTTCCTGGCCCTCGTCGTAGAGTTCACGCCCGTCCTCGAGCGACACCTCGTCCGCATCGAGCTGGTCGATGATCTCCTCGACGCGGTCCATCCGGCGTTTGATGTCGGGGTCCTTCGCCATCTCAGATCACTCCTAACCAGAGAGCGGTGATGAGCAACAGCAGCAGGAGGAGGACGGCGATTGCGGCCTTGTAGTAGACCGGCGGAAGGCCCTCGGGGGCCGTCGCCTCCTCGACTGCCTCGGCCAGTTCCTGTTCGTGTTCGTGCTCCTGCTCGAAGGTCTCGTAGGCGGCCTCCAGTTGTTGCTCCAGCGGCTCGATCTCACTGGCGAGGAAGTCATTTCGGGACTTCGCGATGTACTCGCCGGCGGCAGTCGGCGTGATCGCGGCCATATCCGCAACCCGATCCGCGATCAGTCGGTCGTCAGTATGACCGATGGCAGTCACGATCGGCGTGTTCGTCGTGAAGATCGCTTCCGCGACCCGCTCGGTGTTGAACGCCTGGAGGTTCGAATCGCTCCCACCGCCCCGACCGACAATGATGGCGTCGACGTCCTCCGAGCGGTCGAGATGGTGAATGCCGTTCGCGATAGACGTCGGCGCGTTCGACCCCTGGACGGTTGCGTCCTTCACCAGGATGTCGACGGTGGGGTCCTGTCCGTGAATCGCGTTCTGGATGTCGTACCGGGCGTCTCCTCGAAGGGACGTGACGACGCCGACCCGCTCCGGGAACGCCGGCGGTTGCTGTTTCTGCTCGTCGTCGAACCAGCCACGCTCTTCGAGTTCGCTTCGCAGTCGCTCGACGGCAGCCGCCTGGTCGCCGTCGCCGACGACGATCACTTCCCACGGTTTGAGGTCGATTTTCCCACCTTCGACCCAGTAGTCGATATCGCCCTCGAGGATGACTTCGGTCCCGTCCTCGAGGTCAGCGTCCATCTCCCGGTAACGGTTCGCCCAGATCATGCAGGGGAGCTCGGCCTCGCCGTCGGTGAGCGTGAAGTAGAGCGCCGTACTGTTCTTGTGGAGGTCAGTGACCTCGCCGATACAGCGGACACCGTTGAGGGCAGGCGTGTCCTGGACGACCGACGCGATCCGGTCGTTCAGCTGTGACACGCTAAGGACCTCTCTCGCATCGGGTTCGACCGCCTGCCGTTCGGTATCCGGTGCGTCCGCCATCTCCGTTTTCTAACTTCTGAACAGGAACCTCAAAAAGCTACGTTCGAGTGCCGGGGTTGGCTGCGTTACGCAGGCCTACAGGTCGCGGGGCTGGACCGTCTTCCGGTCGTTGGCCTCAGCACGCTCTGCGGCGTCGTCGAGCAGTTCGGCGACCTCTTCGTTGAGGGCGTCGTAGAAATCTGCCGAGACGTTGTGCTCCGAAAGTTCGTCCTTCACGGCTGCTTTGACGATGAGGTCAGACATTCCATCGCGGACTTCTCTTGTCCACCATATAAAGGTTCGAAGTTCTCACGTAGTCTTCCTGGCCAGTCACGCCGAATTCGCCTCTGAGTACCAGAGAGAACATATGCCACCCCTCAAAAATAGGGAACAGGCAGATGCACGATCTAACTGGGTTCCAGCGGGATATCTTGTACGTAACCACCGGGCTCGAGGAACCACATGGGCTCGCAATCAAGGACGAACTCGACGACTACTACGAGCAGGAGATCAATCATGGCCGCCTCTATCCGAATCTCGACGATCTCGTCAACAAAGGACTGCTGGAGAAGGGTGAACTCGACAAGCGGACGAACGTGTATACGGTCACGCAACGGGGATTACGGGAAATCGAGGCGCGACGTGAGTGGGAAAGTCAGTATTTAGAAGATGTGAACGCACCCACTCCGTCGTAGAATCATTATAAAAACGGGACTGCTTTACCCACTTCCCACGAATCCACAGTAAGATGGCTCGGCTCGTCTTCTATCACCACCCACAGGCCGAGAATTTCTCACTCAAATATAGCTCGGCATCGGTGGCAGAAATCCTGTCTCAGCGAGAGCAATCCGACGAGTCGACAAAGCTCATCGGGTACCCCTTTGACACACCGGTCTATGTGCTCTACGAAGGCGAGTCAGAGATCGAATCTGCCCAAGAGGTCGACTTCGATCAGGAATGGCTGAGCGACCGTATTCGTGACCTCCCCCGTGCTGGGCAGGTTGTCGCATTCCGATTAGTAGAGTTGCTCGAAGCCGCGGTCGATGTTCGCGATGAGGATGAGTTCCGGCTCTACAAGGAGTTCGAACCGCAAAAGATCCAGCAGGCACTCGATCACGTCTCCTGGGGAGATCCACTTCCGATTGTCGCTGGAGAGGTGATGTCGAATTTGATCCTCCGACATTCCCTCCCAAATGCGAATCACCGAACTGGCATCGCGATGCTGCAGTTCTGTATTGAGAGTGTGGACCCGGATTTTGAGATGCCACGAACGCACGTCGACGACGATACCTGGCGAGAGTGGGTCAATCCCTATATTGTTGATTCTAAGCGTCTCATCACGGTCCGCCGGAACAACCTCCGTTTCAAGCAACTCGAAGAGCTGGACGTCGACCTCGTCGAACGGAAAGATGGGATCCAAATCCGGTTAGCCGAGTTCGAGCTGGATATGCACTGGCGAGAAGCCCTCACAGAGTATGCTGGGCAGCACGAATCCCACTGTACGGACTTCGCGCAGGCAGTTCTCGAACGAGCAGGACGGGACGATCTACTTGACCGTCAAGGACCAACGAAACAAGAGTTCATCACGTATCTGGAGAACGGACTGGTCGAACGAGACTTCAGAGAAATGTTTTGATCAGTCGCGAAGCTCGGCGACCGACTGACCAACCTCACGGACGTGTTCACTTCGCTCGAGGTCGAGTTCCTCGGCGAGGTAGTCAACCGTCTCTTCGAGGCTCATATCGGAATGAAGTCCGTCTAACGGTATAAACCTAGTGCTGGCGCAACAATGTCGCCCATCAGAGGAAGCGTCTGTGTATACCAAACTTCGCACCCCTCGGGATAACTGTGGAATCGGTGACCGCATAGCGATACCCACCGAAATCACGCAGTGTCGCCATTTGCTGTCCATTAACCGAACTCAATTGAAAGAAGCTCCGAAGCGATCGGGAGCGTTTCAGTCTGCAGGTTGTGCGTCAGTCGCTGGTGTCCCGCTTGGAAGCTCGGGGATGGACAGGTCCACGCGGCGGAGCAGCTGAGCGTTGATCGCGACGATTACTGTACTCAACGACATCAGAAGTGCACCCACAGCGGGGGACAGCAGAATCCCAATCGGTGCCAACACGCCTGCTGCGAGCGGAATCGCGAAGACGTTGTAGCCGGCGGCCCAGACGATGTTCTCCTGCATCTTCCGGTAGCTCGCCTTACTGAGCTTCACCAGCCGAACGACGTCCATCGGGTTGTTCTGCACGAGAATAACGTCGGCCGACTGGACCGCGACGTCGGTGCCACTCCCGATCGCAATGCCGACGTCGGCTCGCGTCAGCGCCGGCGCGTCGTTGACGCCGTCGCCGACCATCCCCACGAGTTTGCCCTGGTCCTGGAGTTCCTGGACTTTCTCGTCCTTGTCTTGGGGTAGGACCTCCGCGAACACCGTGTCGATGCCCAGTTCGTCGGCGACAGCGTTGGCGACGTCCTGGGAATCCCCAGTCAGCATCGCCACCTCGATGCCCAGATCGTGGAGGGCGTCGACGACTCGATAACTCTCCTCGCGGATCACGTCGGCCATCGCGAAGGCGGCGATCAGCTCTCCGTCACGAACGAGATACACCACAGTCTGGGCGTTCTGACCGGCCTCGTCAGCGAAGTGCTGGAGATGGTCGGGAATTTCGCTATCGAGTTGGGCCAACAGGTTCGGGCCACCGACGTACACCTCGTTTCCGTCGACATTCGCCCGGACACCCTTGCCTTTAATCGCCTCGAAGGCTGTCGCGTCAGGAGTAGTTACATCTCGCTCGTCGGCGGCCTCACGGATCGCTCGGGCGATCATGTGTTCGGAGTCACTCTCGACGGCTGCCGCCAGCCCGAGCGCGTCGTCCTCGTCAACGCCGTCGACGGTCGCCATATCCACGACGCCGTGTTCACCCTCAGTAAGCGTCCCTGTCTTGTCGAAGATGATGGCATCCAAGTTCCGCGCGTCCTCCATCGCAATTCGGTCGCGGACGAGCATCCCGTTGCGCGCTGCAAGTGAGGTGTTGATCGCGACGACCAGCGGGATGGCGAGCCCGAGGGCGTGTGGGCAGGCGATGACGAGCACCGTCACGACTCGCTCGATGACCGTCGCGTCGAACGAGACTGCGACCGTCCACGCAATCGCGGTCACGACTGCCGCCCCGAGCGCGACGTAGAACAGCCAGCCGGCCGCCCGGTCGGCCAACACTTGCGTCTTGGACTTGCTCTGTTGAGCTTCCTCGACGAGGCGCATGATGCCCGCGAGTGTTGTCTCCTCGCCCGTCGCACCGACGCGAACACGGAGACTCCCGTCGCCGTTGATGGTGCCGCCGATGACCTCGTCGCCAGGCTCTTTCGAGACGGGCTTGGACTCGCCGGTGATCATCGACTCGTTGACGTCGGAGTCACCCTCCTCGACGGTGCCGTCAGCAGGGACACTCGCGCCCGGCCGGACGAGCACGAGATCGCCTTCCGAGAGCTCACTGACGGGAACTTCTTCGGTCTCCCCGTCGTCGGTGATACGCTCGGCGGTGTCTGGCATCAGTTTCGCCAGTTCGTCGAGCGCGCTGGAGGCCCGCCGGACCGACCGCATCTCGATCCAGTGGCCCAGCAGCATGATGTCGATCAGCGTGACGAGCTCCCAGAAGAACGCCGACTGCGTCGGGAAGACCACGCTCGCGAGGCTGTAGACGAACGCGACGGTGATCGCCATCGAGATGAGCGTCATCATCCCCGGCGACCGATCTTTCAGCTCCGGTACCGCCATCTGGAGGAACGGCATCCCACCGTACGCGAAGACGATGACCGCGAAGACGGGGTTGATCCACTCGCTGCCCGGGAACGCGGGGACGGAGAACCCGAGCCACTCCTGCAGCATTTCGCTGTATAGCAGGACTGGGATCGACAGGAGCGTCGAGACGAAGAAGCGCCGGCGGAACATCTGCTCGTGGCCCTTGTGCATCCCGCCATGCCCCTCACCGTGGCCCTCATGGGAACCGTGGTCGTGTCCTTCGCCCTCGTGTCCAGCGTGCTCGTGCTGCTCGTCGAGCACTGTCTCACTCTCCGCAGCAGGGTGTGCCTCTTCTTCCAGTAGGTCCTGTTCTACCCGCTGCTCGTCCGACTCGGCGTCCGATTCATCCTGCTCGCCGTGTTCGTGCTGGTGACTGCTGTCGTCCTGCTGGTGTTCCCCTCCAGGGAGATTCTCATTTGTATCTTTGTGGTCGTCCATAGCCCATATTCTCTGTAGAGGTGGATCCGCTGGCCCCCTGAATCTTCCCCACTGAACTGTACAGCAGGACCAGCGTAGCGAAGCTTCAAAGACAACGGTTGGCCGTTGTCTCGGAGTGGTCCGCGCGATTCTCAGGCGTAAGCGGTGTACCCGGCGTCTTCGACGGCCTCCACGAGAGCTGTGACATTTGCCTCACCATCGACGCTCGCCTGTTCGCTCTCCCTGTCGACGGTCACGTCAGTCACGCCGGATACCTCTTCGAGGGCCTCTTCGACCGTCTGCTCACAGTGACCGCACGTCATGCCTTCCACGATGATCGTCGTCGTCATACAGGGATACACACGGCCTCCTCTCTTTAGCGGATTTCCCCTTCGATCATACTGATATCGTGGGGCTCAAACTTTAGATTCAAAGCGATACCTGCGGCCGTAACGAACTAGACATCGGATGCGCCAGGTGTCAATAGCGAGAAGGCTCAAGTATCGTTGTGACGCTCCCTGTACGTCTTCGCCGCTAAAAAGACATAGAGTGCGCCGATAGCCCGAATGCCCAAGCGGAATCGCTCGTTCCATTCTATCGACTCTGGACGCTCGTACAGGAACGCGGTGGCAAATCTCTGATACAGGTCGGGAAATAAGAGGACTATCGCGCCGAACACGCCGGTAAGATTCATCAGCAACGCGTATGCTCGCCCGTTAAAGAGTGAAAGCGCAGCTATCAGAACACCCTCCGACCGGACTGCTGGACGTATCCACCCTCTCACTGTTCCCTCGTCTGGATTCGAAATCGCGAGTTTCTCGAAGAGCTCGACGATTTCGTCCGGGAACAGCGCTGAGATAGCGCCGAGGACACCGACGAGTGTTCGAATCATACGATATGGTACGACCGATATGGATATAACTCCCACTGCGACGCTACACTATCGAGAACGAGGGGAGTCCGAACAGTAGCGGCTTCGAACCGGGCACGACGCGCAGAGGCCGCTTGTCGAATGGGCGTCCTGAATCCTTATGGATTCGGGGCATACAGGGCGTAGAGGATAGACAGCATCCCGGCTGCGGTGACGAGTGCTGCGACGAATCCTGCTTCGAAGATCGACACCTGGAGGAGTTCGAAGAGGACGCCTTCAAGGAGGCCGCCAAGCCCGACCAATGCGAAGCCGGCGGCGACGTACAGGAGTAACTGCGTGTGATGCCGTTGGTATCCGCGATAGGCCTGGTAGGCGATCACCAGCGCCAGGGCGGTCGTGAACAGCTTGCCGATGACGAATAACGTGTGTTCCATGAGTCAGTCTCCCCGCATTTCCTCGAAGATGGACGTAATCCGGTCGGCGGGGTCCGGCCGAACATCGATCTGCACGTCGAAGCCCTCTGCTTGGAGGAGTACTTCGACACGCTCGAGTCGCGCCTCGTACTCGCTGTAGTGCCGTCCGCCGGGGTCGACGTGCGTGTACTCCTCGAGGAGGCCCTGCTCGACGAGGCGGGTGACACGCCGCGAGACGGTCGGGCGTGACATATCGCATTCCTCGCTGAGCTCCTTCGCGGAGAGTCGGTCGGTCTTCGTCGCCACGAGGATGTCGCGGGCATACTCGTCGTCGAGCGTGGCGAAGATGTCCGACGGGTCGGCCTCCTCAGTCACACGTCCGTACTCGCTACAGGAGGGTAATATAGCCCGCCGGTTTTCTGACTCAGAACGCCGGCTCGCTATTATATCGTCTCTACCCACCTACTGATAGTTGAAGGTGCAATAATTATGTCCACACTCGACTCCGGCATGAACCAGCTCGAGAGCAGAGTCGGCGGCCTGACCGTCGGCGGGAAAGTCCACAGCCTCAGCGCGTGGTTCGTGCTCGCGCTCCGGCTCATGATGGGCTACGCGTTCGCGTACTCCGGGTTCACGAAGATCACCGGCGAGTTCGCCGCCGGCGGCTACCTGTCGAACGTCGCCGCGACGAACGGCAACCCGCTCGCAGGGATGTTCGCGTGGATGGGCTCGACGCCGTGGTTCGTTGAGTTCGCGAACGTCGCCGTGCCGTGGGGCGAGCTGTTCATCGGCCTCGGCCTGCTCGTCGGCGCGTTCGTCCGCCTCGCGGCGTTCTTCGGCGCGCTCATGATGGCGATGTTCTACTTCGGCAACTGGGACATGGCTCACGGCTTCATCAACGGGGACTTCGCGTACATGCTCGTGTTCCTCGCGGTCGCCGCGTTCGCCGCGGGCCGCATCCTGGGCCTCGACCAGTACATCGAGAACTACGACGTCGGCGGCGAGACGCTCGTCGAGCGCTACCCCGCCCTCGAATACATCCTCGGCTAACCACGCCGAGACCTTTGGGAGTACAACAATGCAAAATCCAATTCAAGCACGCGGGATTCGTTCTCTGGGACTCATCGTCGTCGGAGCGCTGGCTCTGGCCGTCGTCGCCGGAATGGCGCTAACACACGCGACTGTCCCAGATGCAATGATGTGGGGGTGGCACGACGGGATGTGGAACGACGGCCACATGGCCGGATGGGGTAGCTGGGGCTGGGGGATGATGCTGTTCGGGCTCCTGTGGATGGCACTTCTGATCGCCCTCCCAGTCTACGCCGTTTACTGGCTGACAACGCGGTCCCCTACGGACGGCCATACTGATGACAGCGCACTCGCTGTTCTCCAAGAACGGTACGCTCGTGGCGAAATCGACGACGAGGAGTTTGATCGCCGTCGCGCCCGCCTGGTGTCCGACGACGATCGTTTCTGACCGCGTTGGTGTTACTGTCTGAGGAGGCGTCTGAGGACGTAGTGGAGGATTCCGCCGTGTTCGATATAGGTTACGGCGGCCGGCGTGCCGACCTGTGCTGTGACCGGGAACTCGACAGTCGACCCGTCCGCACGCTCGGCGATAACGGTCAGTTCGTCCATCACGTCGAGCCCGTCATCGAGGCCGTGGATCGTGAAGACCTCCGACCCATCCAGACCGAGAGATTCCCACGAGTCGCCATCATCGAACTGCAGGGGAAGCACACCCATGCCGACGAGGTTGTCGCGGTAGATGCGCTCGTAACTCTCGGCGATGGTTGCGCGGACACCGAGCAGGTCCGTTCCTTTCGCCGCCCAGTCCCGGCTAGACCCAGTTCCGAACTCCTCGCCAGCCATCACGACGAGCGGTATCCCCTCGTCCCGATAGCGGCGACTGGCTTCGAACACCGTGGTTTGTTCGTCGGTCGGGTGGTGGATCGTGTAGCCACCCTCGACGTCGTCGAGCATCTCGTTCTCGATTCGGACGTTGGCGAACGTCCCCCGCATCATCACCTCGTGATTGCCCCGACGTGCGCCGTAGGTGTTGAACTCGTGTGGCTCGACACCGTGATCGAGCAGCCACTGACCTGCGGGGAGGTCGGGACCGAACGGGCCGGCTGGACTGATGTGGTCGGTCGTAACGGTATCGCCGAGCGTCAGTAGACAGCGTGCGTCCTCGATATCGGCGACGCCGGGTTTCTCTACCGGGAAGTCCTTGAAGAACGGCGGTTCACGGATGTATGTCGAGTCCTCATCCCACTCGTAGACGTCACCCGTGGGCGCGTCGAGAGCAGCCCATCGCTCATCGCCCTCGAACACGGAGGCGTACTTCTCCTCGAACATCTCCGGAGAGACGTTCTCGTGGATTGCGGCCTGCACGTCCGCTGCGTCCGGCCAGATGTCCGCCAGATAGACTGGGTTACCCTCATCGTCAGTGCCCAGCGGCTCGTGTTCGAGATCGATGTCCATCCGCCCT
This sequence comes from Halobellus limi, assembly GCF_004799685.1. NCBI lineage: Archaea > Methanobacteriati > Methanobacteriota > Halobacteria > Halobacteriales > Haloferacaceae > Halobellus > Halobellus limi. Next base: position 98,253 of record NZ_CP031314.1, on the reverse strand, counting down.
GCGAGCCCGTAGGCGACGACGAGCGGCGGGCTCGCGAGGTAGTTCGCGCGGATCTTCGGGTGGATACGCGCCTCGAAGTTCCGGTTCCCGGAGAGAACGCTCGTCGTCCAGAGGTCGTGGTCGTCGATTGCCTGCTCGATGGGATCGGGAAGCGGCCCAGCGTTACCGATACAGGTGGTACAGCCGTAGCCGACGACGGCGTACCCGAGCTCTTCGAGATACGGAAGCAGCCCCGATTCTTCGAGATACTGCGTGACGACACGGCTACCCGGTGCGAGACTCGTCTTGACGTACGGCGGGACGTCTAGGCCTTTCTCGACGGCGTTCTGGGCGAGCAGTCCAGCAGCGATCATCACCGACGGGTTCGACGTGTTCGTACAGCTCGTGATGGCGCTGACGAGGACGTCTCCGTGTCCGATTTCGACCGTCTCACCGTCGAGGTCGACCTCGACACGTTTGGTTAACGGGTGCAGTTCCGATTCGGGTTCGACCTGAACGCCACCGTCGGTCTCCGCATCAGCTGCACCACCCTCACCGAGCCACCGCTGCAAGGCGTCCTCGTCGACATCATCGAGGTCGTCCTCGAACTCCCCGTGGAGAAGTCCCCGGAAGCTCTGTTTCACGTCCCCCATCGGAATCCGGTCCTGTGGCCGCTTGTGTCCGGCCAGACTCGGTTCGACTGTCGAGAGGTCGAACTCGACGACCTCAGTATATTCTGGTTCCTGTTCCCCGAACAGCCCTTGGGCTTCGAGGTACTCGCGAACGAGGTCGACGTGGTCGGGATCACGCCCGGTGAGTTCGAGATACTCGAGCGTCTGCTCGTCGACCGGGAACATACTGATCGTCGAGCCCTGTTCGGGCGCCATATTGGCGATCGTGGCCCGGTCGGGGACTGTGAGATTCTCCACACCGGGACCGAAGAACTCCACGAACCGGTCGACGACGCCGACCTCGCGGAGTCGTTCGGTGATGTGGAGCACGAGATCCGTAGCCGTCGCGCCCTCGGGTAATTCGCCTTCGAGACGGACGCCGACGACCTCGGGGAGTTTCATCGTGACCGGTTGACCGAGCATCGCCGCTTCCGCTTCGATGCCGCCGACGCCCCAACCGACCACACCGATGCCACCGATCATCGGGGTGTGGCTGTCCGTGCCGACGAGCGTGTCCGGCAGGAGCCAGTTCTCGCCGTCTTGCTCGCGGGCGTGGACGACCCGACCCAGATGTTCGAGATTCACCTGGTGGACGATACCGGTCCCCGGCGGGACGACGTTGAAGTTCTCGAAGGCGTTCTGCGCCCACTTGATCGCGCGATACCGTTCGGCGTTTCGCTCGTACTCCAGTTCGACGTTCTTCTCGTAGGCGTCCTCGGAGTCGAAGTAGTCGACCTGGACGCTGTGGTCGATCACGAGATCAATAGGAATCTCCGGTTCGACCAGGGTGGGATCTCGGTCTTTGCGGTCGACCTCGGATCGAAGGGCCGCCAGGTCGACGACTGCGGGTACACCGGTGAGATCTTGCAGGACGACTCGTGATGGAGAGAACGGAACCTCTGCGTCCGGTACGTCTGGCTTCCAGCCAGCAGCATTCTTGACATCCGCTGCAGTAACAGTTTCGCCGTCGGCGTTCCGGAGCACCGACTCAAGCAGAATACGGATGCTCACAGGGAGCGTGTCGAGGTCACAGAGCCCCTGCTCTTCGAGTGCTCGAAGATCGGCCATCTTGTACGTCGTCCCGTCGACGTCGAGCTCGCGGACGGCATCGAACGGAAGTGTATCAGTCATAGTATCTACACCTGGGATTGGCAGTCGTATCAATCCCTCTCCGAATCCGATTCGACGAGAATCGGGATTTGTTACGCAGAGGCATCGTATCCAGCGTCTTCGACCACAGTCACAAGCTCATCCCGTTCAGCGGACCCCTCGACCGTCGCGGATTCTGAGTCACGATCCGCAGTAGCGGACGTAACCCCCTCAACTTCTTCGAGTGCCTCTTCGACGGTCTGCTCGCAATGTTCACAGGTCATTCCTTCGACGGTGATTGTCTGAGTCATATCCATTCGTAGATAGGGGCGAGTATTCTATGTGGTTTTCTGCTTAGAATCCAATGTTGTCGCAGCCCTAGATCACCGATTTCGAAGGTGTGTTGTGGGCAACAATAATGTATCCTGCGAGACGAAGCGGTCGTATGCGCGATTTGGATGAAACCGACTTAGAAATCCTCTCGTTACTCGCTGATGACGCCCGCCGCCCGTTCAGCGATATTGGCGAGGAGGTCGACTTGTCGGGGCCAGCCGTTTCTGACCGGGTAAAGCGATTACAGGAAGCTGGCATCATTAACAACTTCACGATTGACGTCAACCGGGCTCATCTCCGAGCTGGTGTACCGGTATTTATTCAGGCCGAAATCGGCTCAGCGTCGTTGGAGGCCGCCCGCGAGCGGGCTCGAGAGTCAGATGGCGTTGAACACGTCTTCACGACCTCCGAAGGAGATCTTTGGTTCTATGCCCGTGTTGAAGCCCAGAACGTACGTCAGTGGGTAGATGGACTCTTTAACGAGATCGATGTAGCAGATTACACCGTCACACTAATTGACGAGCTTGAATGGACGCCGTCCGTTGATGGCGTCGAATTTGCACTCACCTGTGCTGAATGTAACAATACCGTTGATAATCAAGGTGAAACGACGAGAATCGACGGAGAGATCTATCACTTCTGTTGTCCGTCCTGTCTCACACGGTTCGACGATCGGTATCAGCGACTCGAAGAGGGAGCGTAACGCTGTCTTTGGAATCCAAATTTTCCTGCAGTCGAAACCCCGCCTCTCGAAGCAGTAAATCGCCTAAACCTAGACCCCGTATAGTAGAACAAGCATGACAAGCCAAACAATCCATCTTGATATCACGGGAATGTCCTGCGCCAACTGTTCGGCGACGATCCAGGACACTCTCGAATCGCTCGACGGGGTATCGGAGGCGGATGCGAACTTCGCCACCGACGAGGGTTCCGTCACCTACGACCCTGAAGAGGTATCGCTCAAAGAAATCTACGACGCGATCGACGAGGCCGGGTACGGCGCAGTCTCTGAGACGGTAACGATTGCCATCTCCGATATGACCTGTGCCAACTGCGCCGAGACCAACCAAACCGCTCTTGAAAATATTCCGGGCGTCGTTAATGCGGAGGTCAATTACGCAACCGACGAAGCACAGGTCACCTACAATCCTGCGGAAGTATCTATTGGTGCGCTGTACGATGCTATCGAGGAGGCTGGCTACTCGCCCGTCCGCGAAGATGGTGCCGACGAAGAGTCGGGCCAGGACGCACGAGATGCCGCCCGTCAAGCCGAAACTCGGAAACAACTCAGGTTGACCCTCTTTGGGGCAGTGTTATCGGCACCGTTGCTCTTCTTCCTCATCGACAATTATCTGCTCGGTGGCGCGATCGTCCCTGAAGCCGTCTTCGGTGTGGAACTTGGCTGGGTTGAGTTCCTCCTCGCCACGCCGGTACAGGCGATCCTCGGCTGGCCGTTCTATAAGAACTCGTACAAGGCGATCGTGAAGAACGGCCGCGCCAATATGGACGTGCTGATTGCGATCGGTTCAACAACGGCCTATCTATACTCTGTGGCAGTCCTTGCTGAACTCATTGCAGGTGGACTTTATTTCGACACGGCAGCCCTCATCCTCGTGTTCATCACGTTGGGTAACTATCTCGAAGCTCGGTCGAAGGGCCAAGCGGGTGAGGCCCTCCGAAAGCTCCTCGAAATGGAAGCCGAAACGGCGACCATTGTCCGCGAGGACGGCAGTGAAGAAGAAGTTCCACTCGAAGAGGTCACAACTGGTGACCGGATGAAAATTCGTCCAGGTGAGAAGATTCCCACAGACGGTGTCGTTGTCGACGGTCAGTCTGCCGTCGACGAGTCAATGGTCACTGGCGAATCTGTGCCTGTCGAGAAAGAGGAGGGCGATGAGGTCGTCGGCTCGACGATTAACGAGAACGGCGTCCTTGTCGTGGAGGCGACGAAGGTTGGAGAAGACACGGCCCTCCAACAGATCGTCCAGACAGTCAAGGAGGCCCAGTCGCGCCAGCCCGACATCCAGAATCTCGCCGACCGCATCTCCGCGTACTTCGTGCCTGCGGTCATCGCGAACGCCCTTCTCTGGGGTGTCGTCTGGTTCCTGTTCCCCGAGGCTCTCGCTGGCTTCGTCGACTGGCTCCCGCTGTGGGGTCAGGTTGCTGGCGGCCCGGCCCCGGTCGGTGGGACCGTTTCAGTCTTCGAGTTCGCGATAATTGTCTTCGCGTCCTCGATCCTCATCGCCTGTCCCTGTGCGCTGGGGCTGGCGACGCCCGCAGCGACGATGGTCGGGACGACGATTGGTGCCCAGAACGGCGTCCTGTTCAAGGGCGGTGACATCCTCGAACGCGCAAAAGACGTCGACACGGTCGTCTTCGACAAGACGGGCACCCTCACGGAGGGTGAAATGGAACTCACCGACGTGGTCGTCTTTGATAGCGATGGAAATGTGGTGACTGACGGTGGCGAGCCGACCCCAGATGGTGGACAGCTCAGCACCCGTGAGCGCCTCTCAGAGGATGATGTGCTTCGACTGGCGGCGATAGCTGAAAGCGGCAGCGAACACCCGCTCGCCCGTGCAATCGTCGAAGGGGCCGAAGAACGCGGCCTGGACGTGACTGAGCCTGACGACTTCGAGAACGTTCCGGGCCACGGGATCAAAGCAGTCATTGGTGACAGCGAGGTGCTGGTCGGCAACCGCAAGCTGCTGCGGGACAACGGGATCGACCCCTCTCCCGCTGAGGAGACGATGGAACGCCTCGAGAACGAGGGGAAGACGGCGATGCTGGTCGCCTACGAGGGGGAGCTCGTGGGTGTGGTCGCCGACGCCGACACAGTGAAGGAAAGCTCCAAGCAGGCTGTCACAGCACTCCAAGAGCGGGGAGTTGACGTGATGATGATTACGGGCGACAACGAGCGAACTGCCCGTGCGGTCGCTAAACAGGTGGGTATCGACCCGAAGAACGTCCGCGCAGGAGTCCTTCCTGAGGACAAGTCCAACGCGGTCGACAGTATTCAAGACGAGGGCCGGCAGGCGATGATGGTCGGTGACGGCGTCAACGACGCTCCGGCACTCGCGGTCGCACACGTCGGGACAGCAATCGGCTCCGGCACCGACGTCGCCATCGAAGCTGCAGACGTCACGCTGATGCGAGACGACCCGCTCGACGTGGTAAAGGCGATCCGAATCTCAGACGCGACACTCCAGAAGATCAAACAGAACCTCGTGTGGGCGCTCGGTTACAACACGGCGATGATTCCGTTAGCGTCGCTCGGCCTCCTCCAGCCCGTGCTCGCTGCAGCAGCAATGGCGTTCTCGTCGGTGTCGGTGCTGACGAACAGTCTCCTGTTCCGGCGGTACACCCCCGATCACGACTACAAGCTCTTCGGATTTCTTCGCTAACCGTCACCTCTAGATCAATGTCGAATATTTCCCGGCACACGGTTCGAAGGTACCTCGTCGAGACAGCCAGTAGCGAACCGACATACCTCCGGGCTCGCGAGATTGCCAGCGACCTCGACGGATCTCCCAAGGCAGTCGCGCAGTATCTCAGCCAGCTCCAGGACGAACTCACAATCGTTTCACTCGAACAGTGGGGGCGCTCGAAAAGCACGACGTGGCGATTGGAGGTGAACGGGTCGTGAGTACTGTCACCCGCCGCGTCGAGACTGTCCTTCCGGAGACCGGCTCACGCGAGTGGTGGGCGCTGTACCTGCTGGCCCCGCTCGTCCTCCTCGGTGGGGGCATCCTCGTGTTTCCGACGTTGGTCTACGACCGGTTCATCTGGCAGTATCTCTGGGGACCAGTCGTCGCCGATGCGGCCGGTCAGCCAGTCACGCACGAGGGGGTTCGTGCTGTCCAGGGCTACAACGCGGTGAACACGGTAATCTACCTCGCGGCAGTCGTATACAGCCTCCCCGGACTACGTGCGTATCTCGACCAACTCGACGTCACGTTCGACGCACGACTGGCCTACGGGTTCGCTCCGATCATCATCGCAGGTGGGGCGATGCGCGCCCTCGAGGATCTCGGGCTGCTCGGGGACTACGCGGTGTGGTTCATCACGCCATCGATTTACATCGTCGTCACCGCTGTCACCATCCTCGCGCTCGGTGTCGGTGCACTCTTGCGTGACCAAAATATCGGATCTATCCCGCTAACAGTCGGGCTCGTCGGGTCGGTGTGGGCTGTCGGGGCCGTCTGGTGGGCTGTTTGGCACGGCCTCTCGACATCGACCCCACTCCGCCTATGGGTTCCTGTCGCGACGACGGGGATAGCGCTCGGCGTAACCGCACTCTACTACTGGGGCGCGAGTTTCGTCAATATCACACACCTTCGACACCCGCTAATTCTGCTGGCCGTTTTCGGCCAGTTGTGGGACGCTGCGCAGAATCTCATCGGTGTGACGTTCCTCGGCTACTCCCCAAAGCTGGTCGTGACGAATCTCGTGTACCAGGCGACTGGATTCTCCGGATCGACGTTCGTGCTGAAACTCGTCGTGACTGTCGGCATCGTGTGGTATCTCGCCGATGCGAAAGAGGAGATGAATCACACGTGGTGGTGGCTTATGACGTTCTTCATCGGAGCGATCGGACTCCCGATGGGCGTTCGTGGGTCACTTCGGATGCTGTTGGGAGCTTAACGATGGCCTCAAAGATTGGCAAAAACCGATGACACGAACGTCCAAAATTGCGGTAATAGGTGGAGGGATGGCCGGGCTTGCAGCAGCTGCTGGATTCGACGACGCTGGATTCGTCGTCGAACTATATGAGCGGCAGTCCTACGATAGCAAACGCGTTAATTGCGGAGAAGCGATGACAGCGGTATCGAAGATCCCACTCGAGCCGACTGTAGAGAACGGCTTTCTCAATCCGCTGCCAGCGATGGAAGTGGAGGTGTATGACGGAATCGACGCCGATCGCCACCGCACTGGAGCCGGCACCTTTCCTGCTGCGGATACATATATAACGGACCGAAATGTCGTTGAGCAGTCCTGGGCAGAACAACTCTCAGAGAAGGGTGTTGACATCCACGAAAACCAGTCTATCACACGGACAGATTTCCACGAGTTCACCGATGAGTATGATCTCGTCGTTGATGCAACCGGTCAGCCATCACTCTCTAGTAAAGCGCTCGGAACAACCAACGAGTATTCAGGATATATGGTAGCGCTTAACAGTGATGTCGAAGGGGACTTCACCGAGTTGTACCCGAACAGCCGGATAATTCTGGAGAACTATACAGGGTACTCGTGGGCATTCCCGAAGACATCGCAACGAGCCAACGTTGGTATCGGCTGGACGGTCAGTGACCGGCCTAGTGATTATATGAAGGCATTGAGGGAAGCCTGTAAGCGGAATGGGTGGCCAGTCCCGTCGCAGGAACGGACGAACGTCGCAATCATTCCCGAGGGACCCAGTCTCGATCCCGACAGAACCTATCTACCGGAGCATTCCGTCGTACGGGTTGGTGATGCTGCGGGGATCGCAAACCGACTCACTGGAAAAGGAATTTCACAGGCCGTTGAATCGGGATTCTTGGCCGCAGAGTTGGCTAACAGCGGCCAATTACACAATTTTCCTGACAGTTTATATCAGAGGATGAAAACGGAGTACATTTTCGCCACAGTTGTGAGATACTTTCTTGAAACTCGTAATCCCAAGGTTCTGGGAGCAGCAATTCGTGCCGCTGCCGGGATCGATATTGAAGACGTTGACCGGTCTCCGAGTACAGTTCTACTGCGTCTCCTCCGCCACCCTGTTTTGTTTGCCCGTATTTTCTCGAGACGACGAGTTTTAAACCGTGTCTATGGAGGAATGACTAACCAATGGGAGTTGATTAATTGACATCCGCTCGAGTTAAATTCTCAGAATCTGTTAGCTACTGGGAGGATCGGTAAGTACAGAGGATTAAATCAGCAAATGGAGTCCCTCAAGCGAATTTTCCGAGATCCAGAATTCGGTGGGCTCGGCTTCATCAGTGTTCCCGCTTACACGCCCCAGCACACAATCAGTCCGTAGAGGGTGACCGAATTCCTTCTTGAGAATCATCCAACTCACCTCGGATATCCGCGTTCCTGAAATGAGCCCCGACTCTTAGAAATCACGAACACCATCAATCTTTTTTACTACATCTGACAAAATCAGCCGTGAGGTGAAGTATGCCATGTCAACTCAATCCATCCGTACGAATTTTCTCGGAACCGAGACGTCGTTCTCGGTCTCGGGAGCCTGGTTGTCGTATTGGATCCTGCTGCTCCGGCTGACCGCCGGGTGGTGGATGCTCCACGCTGGCCTTGACAAAATCTGGGCGTGGCCCTTCGACGCCAGCTGGTTCGTCGGCGGAGCCGCTCAGGGCACGATTCTCGCCCCCTTCGTCACGCCGTTCAGCGACGGCATCCTGTTGGCGTTCGTCAACGTGGCGGTACCGCTTGGGCAAACCGCCATCGGTCTCGGGCTGATACTCGGTGTCCTCACGAGGACCGCCGCCTTCTTTGGTGCCTTCATGATGCTGTTCTTCTACTTCATCAACGGCTACGGTGGCGGCTGGGCCAACGGTATGGTCACGGGTGAACTCCTTGGGATCATGGTCTTCGGAACCATTGTGGCACTTGGAGCGGGCGGCGTCCTGGCAGTCGATAACCGCCTGCGTGAGATGGAACTGTTCGAGAACACGCGATTACGGAAACTCCTCGGGTGACTACCAATGAGTGACTTATCAACGGCAGACCAAATCGCCATGTACGTCGGCGGTGGCCTGGTTGTCTTGGGCGTCGTCGTGATCGGCCTGCTCGACATGCTACTGGGAGCCGGGCACCCAGTCGATAGCGAGGGAGCAATCGAACACGCTGCAGTGGTCCCCATCGACATTAGGGCGGGCATCATCCTGCTCGGCTTGGTGATTTGGGGACTCGTCGCCGTTTACAAGTTTGCCGCAGGGTCGGCACCGTCGGGATCGACTACGGGCCAAACCCCATCCGGCATGGACGACTAGTTCAACAACTCAGTCCGTGGAGCCATTTGCCAGTTAACTTTTCGCGTTGCTCGCACTAACGTCCATCTGATGCACCTAAACGTGAAGACAAACACGATTTTTAGGAGTAGCCCTGTCGTTTCTTGGTTTTCCTTCTGGTCAGTACGCGCGCTTTATTCAGCAGAACGAACTTAACACTCTTTGGTTTGGTAGAAGAAACGGGGATTAATACGCAATTAGAATTTCCGAATTTAAGACTGAAATTAGTATATTACAAATAATATTTCAATATAGCCTTGACTTCCGATTCTGGTTTGTCTTTCGAAGAAAGGTGTACGGGTGTTTTTTCAATTCAGCTGTCCTTCGGTTAATCGTTAGAACGGGGTAATCTGCTTCCTCGATCACTTGAGCTGCGACGCTTCCCTGTAATAGCCGACGAATGCCAGTCAATCCTCGTGTCCCCATTGTAACAAGGTCGATGTCAGTCACCTCAGTGTATTTGAGAATCTCCTGCTGAGGTTGACCAAATCTCAACGTAGTTCGGACAGGAACGTCCAAGGTCGCTGCCTTCTCCGTAATGTCCTCCAAGAGCCGAGTTCCCCGCTGTTCCCAAGAGTCAGTGACCTCTTCCCACGTGAATCCAGGCCGACTCGAATAGGACTGTTCGGAAATGATAAAAAGTCCATGTAGGGTTGCATCATACCGTTTAGCAATTTGTAGCCCATGTTTGAAGGCCACAGATGCCTCGTCGTATCCATCCGTAGGCACGAGAATATCTGTGAACTGACTAGTAGATAACTCTCCTACCGGATCAGAGGGATCCATATCAGGTATCGTCAAGACAGGAAGAGAGATATTTTGAATGATGTGGCTGGAGACGTCTCTCCGGAGAATTCGTGCTAATCTAGTCTGTGTAGGTTTCTGGTGGACAAGCAAATCGATATCATTCTCCTCAGCGTATTCCCGAATAACACCTGGAGAGTGCCCACTATCCACTGCTGGTATCACATTGAGTCCGAGCGAGTGGGCCTGATCCACCACGGGTTCAATTACCGCTGCTGCGTCCCATTCCTCTTGTTTAGTGACTTGATCGGATTCCACCTCCGTGCGTTCCTCATCTTGAATATATAACACGTGGAGAGCCGCATCATACGTTTCTGCAAGTGATAGGCCATATTGGACCACTGAGTCCCTTATATCAGCTCCGTAGAGTGGAATGAGGATCTGGTTGTACAGGTTGATGTCCGCACCTTCTCGAACTTCTAGATGGCTGGGGGAGTTCATACATATCTATACGTAACGACGATTTACCGTGCTTTCTGTTAAGAATCGAAACCGGGAGAACAGTCTCTGGGGTGGTGACTTGAGGCTTTTATCGCAAGTAACTCGCTATAGCACGTCTATTTCGAAAAGAGTGGAGACGTCGTTTGGAGTCGCATCAGTTCGACGAGAGCGTATTTCCCACAGTTTCGAGGAGTGAAGTGTCGGAGTCGGTGCGACGAGTCATGCTCTGGGTCATGTTGGGCGCAATTTAAGGCCGATATGCTCGTTGACGGAAAACCGTCACGGCAGCACCCTCGACCGATGAGGGTCGCCACATAGAGACGAATACGGGACTCTGACCTTTGGGGTTTCCTCCTCAGAACTGAAAGTCACCTTCCCCGTCGTGCTTGAATCCGTTCTCAATACACAGGAAAGGTCGACGTACAATTGAATACTTCCGAGCCAAGTGACGAGCATATGGAACGGGCCGTAACTCGTCGCGAACTACTACGGGTCGGTGCGACGACAGTCGCACTCGGAACCGCCGGTTGTTTGGGGTCATCGAGTGGGGATGAGTGGGATATCGAGGGAACGCTAGCGGTGACGAACGCCCAACAATACAGTTCACCAGGCTGTAGCTGTTGTGGAAAATATGCGTCGTACCTGCGGGAACAGCTCGACACGACGCTCGGGGAAACCGAAACCGAGGACGTGACGGATCTCAAGCGCCAACACGGTATTCCATCGGATCTACAGAGCTGTCACACACTCGTCCTCGACGAGTACGTCGTCGAAGGACATGTTCCTGCCGAGGTTATCGCGACGATGCTCGAGGAAGAGCCGGCGATTGACGGCATCGCGTTGCCCGGGATGCCGGCTGGATCGCCGGGGATGGGCGGGACGAAGTCCGACACATTCACCGTCTACAAACTCGGCGGCGGAAAGACAGGTGACGTGTACACCGAAATCTGAACAGAAAACACCTGGTCAAGATACTTTGGGACGGCAGTCGACACCCTAAACAATGATTCGACGACTCCTCCACGATCTCGGATACGTGCTTGCATACGTCCTTTTCCTCGGCGCGAATACGCCAGAATCGGTCGTTACCCGTCTTCGCATCGCCTATCGCCTTGTCGGTGTCCGGATCGTCGAGACGCCACAGGTTGATTCGGTCGAACGGACGATCTTCCTGTGTCCGTACCGAAATCTGGGCACTACGTGGGTTAGGGAGAAGTGGATCTGTCACGACATCCTGGACCGCGTCGACGACGGATACGTGACGTATCTCCGACGGCACAAGGGAATCGACTACCAGCGTCCTCGCGGGTGTGCCGACCTCGCGTACTGCGACGAATCCGAGTACTGCTATTCGGAGGTTTCCGAACTCGAGTAGGTGGCCGATGGATCAGAGTACTCTCCGCCACCGAATCACCGACCAGTTTTCTTACCGCGGCGAGCGAGCCGATATCTGGCGGGCGTTCGACCTCCTGTTCGATACTGACGAGTTCCTCAATCTCGGCTACTCGGAGTGGTACCAGCCACATATAGCCGGTTCGAGTCAACGTCGCCTCGTCACGGAAGTCGGCTCAAGGGTCGCGTCGCATCTACCCACAACCGACGGAGTGCGCCTCCTCGATGTCGGCTGCGGTCGGGGGGGTCCAGCCCTCCACCTCGCCTATCAGTTCGGCTTCAACGTCACTGGTGTCGACCTCGTTCCGTACAACATCCAGATGGCAACCGAGAACGCACGGGGTAAGCACCTCGATTCCGAGTTCATCATCGGTGACGCGACACAACTCCCGTTTACCAGGGACTCGTTTACCGCGTGTACAGCCATCGACGCACTCGTATACCTCCCCGAGCGGAATCGCGTTTTCGCTACAGTCGCAGATACCCTCGAACCCGAGGGGGTTCTCGTAGTCTCCGATCTCGTGATGCAGTCAGACGTGACTGAAACGGAACGGAGATTGGTCGATTCATTTGCGGATGCGTGGGATATGCCGTCCTTGGGTACTGTTGAAGGATACAAAGCTGCTCTCGACGAGACGAGCTTTGAGCTCAAAGCGGTCGAAGATATCACGAAACACAGCGTCGGACGCTTCCGAAAGTGGACGACGCTGTACCTCCAGCTACTCACGAGCCCGCTCCGGGCTCTCATTGAACGACTGTTAGGAGCGTATGATCTCGATCCCCCAGCGATTACTGAGCAGGTACGGAAGGCTCACCACGCGCTGCCGTTCCTGCGACACGTTATCTTCGTTGCGGAACTAGAGACTACTTGACTGCTACTTGCACGGCGCAAGAAAGAATCGGATCGTCACGTCGACGCTTGAGCATCCACGAATTTGGATGGACCTGTGGGGTCTTCACTGCTCGTGATTGTCGTGTGGTGGATCGTGACCCATAGGTTTAGAATTGGTTCAGACTCCAGTATTTATATAGGACACAGATAGGAATCCGTTGGTATACTCGAACGATAGTTCGGGATTGTGAGGTACTAACCGTTGATTGTGGAGTCAGAAAAGCCAAACCGTGCAGCACGGCTCAAATCGCTATGTATCCCGACTTTGGATTGCTAAGAACAAATTGCTTGATTCAGGCCCTCGTACCATTGATGTGGGGTGAAACCGAATGGCAACTGATCCAGTCTGTGGAATGGACGTCGATGAAAGTGATCCGGCGGCCACAGCTGAGTACGACGGTCAGACGTACTACTTCTGTGCCGAGGGCTGCAAGGAGACGTTCACCTCGACACCGGAGGAGTACGTCTAACCGTCACACCCCACACCTGCGTCGTAGCTCCCCCACACCCACCCCCATTCCGCCTTTCGATGACCCAACCAGAACTTGACGACACGGATCGCGAAATCCTCCGTCTTTTAGCGGAGAACGCGAGACGACCCTACAGCACTATTGCTGAGGCTGTAAATCTTTCACCCCCGTCCGTTTCAGCACGCGTCCGTCAGTTGGAGCAAGAAGATGTCATTCGTCGATTCACCGTTGATCTCGACCTCACACAGTACGAAAACCGGATACACGTCATGGTACGCCTCCAGCCTGAGCTCGGAAAGACGGATTCTCTTCGAGAATCGATCCTCGAGACCCCAGCCGTAGAACACGTATTCACAACTGCGGAGGGCGAAATCGTAGCTGTTGCGACGCCGCCGCGGAATACAGTCGGAAACTGGGCGCAGCAATATCTACCACTGACTGACGTGCGGCGATACGACGTACAACTGCTGTCGAACGCTGCTCAATCAGCGTATGCCGAGGGGACTGAATCCGCACTCAAATGTGCAAATTGCGGAACTACTGTCGGTGAAGACGGACTAGCCACCCGTGTCGGTGGTTCACTCCAGCAGTTTTGCAGTGAGAACTGTGAAACAACGTATAGGGTACAGAAAGTCAAGAGAAATCTGATGCTTAGAGTCTAGCATTAGCTGTATACTCAATTCCTGATTGCTTACGAGTTTGCTGCAAATAGTTTTGATTTGAAACAGTAATCGCAGTGAATTAGAAGCGTGTGTATACACCTATGGAAGCGTCCACAACCACCAAAGGAGAAGCTACAAGCAACAAGGTACTCGTCCGTGCTAATGAGATTGAAAAAACGTACGGATCGAGTTTTCCATTTACGCGGTCAGTGACCGTCCTCACCGATGCCGATCTCGAAATTCGGACGGGGGAAATCGTCGGGATCGTCGGCGCGAACGGGTCGGGCAAATCCACGCTCATGAACATCCTCGTCGGTGTCCTCGAACAGGATTCCGGAACAGTCGAACGGACGGGAACCGTTGGCTGGTGTCCACAGGAACCACTGCTTTACGACCGCTTGACGGTCGGAGAGACGTTCCGACTGTTCGGTTCCGGATACGGAATGACCGCCGAAGAAATCGACGAGGCCAAACACCGCTTGGCGTCGAAACTCGATTTCGAGCAGTACCTTGACTACCGAATCGACCAACTCAGTGGTGGAAACCGGCAGAAAATCAATCTCAGTATCGCCCTGATGCACGATCCGGACGTCCTCATGCTGGACGAGCCCTACACTGGATTCGACTGGGAAACGTATCTCACGTTCTGGGATCTCGCCGAGGAACTCGCTGCCGACGGAACAGCTGTCACGATGATTTCACACCTGATCGAAGAGCAAAGTCGTCTCGACCGCATCTATGAGGTTCGTGACGGACAGGTCTACGACGTGACTGACCAGGAAGGCGAGACTGATGCAACGGCCAGTGAACGGGGGGAAGAGACCGATGAATAGGGTTTGGACGGGGATTCGGGCGAACGTCTCCACCTTCCTCAGAACCCCCCTGAATGTTGTCCTAGCACTTCTCCTTCCGATTGTCGTTATCGAAGGCTGGGGACAAGCAATGGCTGGGTTACCAAGTATGCCGACGGTCGAGGCGATTCCGATCGAGCTAGGTCGCCTTCTCGGAGCGATATTCGGGGTCGCCATCATTGCCGGCCTGATGGGACTCGCGCAGATGATTAGTGCGCGTGCAGCCGATCGGCGACTCGTTCAGACAGGCTATCCACCCCGAACACTGCTTGCGACTCGATTAGCGGCGCTCGGAGGAGTGACCGTTGTCGTGGCTGCCGTAAACTACGGCGTTCTCTGGCTGACGATTTCACCGGGAGCCCCTGTCCTGACGTTCGTATTCCTCGTACTTGCCGGCCTCGTCTATGCGTTTCTTGGCGCACTCGTCGGGGCGCTCCTTCCACGACTGTTCGAAGGCTCGCTCGTCGTGGTGTTCCTTGCAATGATGGATGCGTTCCTCAGTGGCGACAGTCCGCTGGCCGCCGACGTTCCCGAGTTCGTGGAATACTTCCCGCTCTATCATCCAAAGGAACTCCTTCAGGAGGCGATGTTCCAAGGCACATATACGACGGGTGATCTCGGCTTCGTCGCCGGATACCTGCTAGTCCTGCTTGTACTCGTCACCGCAGTGTTCGGAGTGACGATGCGCACCAGTGGTGGGTGGTCCGCATGAGTCGTACGACAACGGCGTTCACAATCGGCATCAAAGAACAGGCGCGAAACTACGTCCTCGTCGCTCTACTGGTCGTCCTACCGGTCTCGTTCATCACGTTGGCGTTCGCAGTCACCCAGGACGTCGAGATGCCGGTTCGGACGCTCGTCGACGGTGAGACGGTGACGGTCATGCGAGGGATGCCTGAGGTCCACGGCGTGATTATGACGCCGATTACGAGCGCCCTCATCGCGGGACTCGCCGGGTTGTTCCTGATGCGAGAAGCCAAAGACACAGACGGTCGTCTGGCAGTCGCCGGCTATCGTGCACGACAGGTAATCACTGCCCGGTTTGGGGTCCTCGCAGCAATCACTCTCATCGTTACCGGCGTCTCAGTCGGCGTGATGCTCGTCGATTTCCAGCCTGAGCATCTCTGGTGGTTCGTCGCAGCGATGCTCGTCGTCTCGGTCACGTATGGTCTCATCGGGATGCTCGTCGGGGCCGTTTTCGACCGCCTAGCCGGGATGTGGCTAATGCTGATTCTCCCGATGCTCGATATCGGACTCTTCCAGGATCCGCTGTTCATCCAGTCCGAGCCCGAATGGTGGATGAAACTACTCCCCGGCTATTGGCCCGTCCGTGTGATGGTCGATACCGGACTCACAACGGACGTAGATACGACTCTCTCATTGGTGTGGGCTACTGGATACCTCCTCCTCGTAGCTGTCCTCACAATCGGCGTCTACTACCGAATTACACAGGAGAAGTAAGATCAGGCCAGTAGACTACTTACTCCGGTAACTGTAGGGGAGAAGACCCAAACAGCACTATATCCAGCTTCGCTCAATTGGATAGTTTGACTCGGATTTCACTACGACCGTCTGATCGGGCAAACGGTTCGGTGGACTCTGGTTGCTGCTGTGTCCCTCGTTCTCTGGGCACCGATGAGTGCGGCTTACGTTCCGCGGAGAAGTGCCGCGGCGTAGGAACAGGTCTTCGAAGGACTCCTGAGCGAGGGACCTCAGGCGTGTAGAAATGGCGACGACACCGCGCCTTACCGAGATGGGTCTTCACTCCCAGTCTCCAACCGTTCACGACGCTTCTGGAACTCTTCTTCGTCGATCTCGCCTCGTGCGTAACGACGTTGGAGGGTTTCCATAGCGGAATCGTCACTCTCTGGAGGTGCATCGCCTCGACCCATTGCCCAGTAGAGGAAGCCGCCGACCAGCCCCAGCATCCCGAGTGCCCCGCCGACGAACGGCAGCCCACCGAACCATCCACCGTTCCGGCCGTGCATCATCCCTGGACCCATCATTCCGCCATCGGTACTCCCACTGCCGTCGACGTCCGAGCCGACGGCAACGGCGCCGTTCTGGACGATCGTTTCGCTGTCTGGGACCTCGCCGTCCGGGATCGGGCTGTCTTCAGCTGGACCGCCAGGGCTACCAACGACGATGCGACCGACCATGCCGACCGTCTTGTGAGGGATGCAGTAGTAGTCGTACGTTCCGGGCACCTCGAACGTGTGCTCGAAGCTCCCCTGCGAGATGGTCCCGCTGTCGAAGGCGGTGGCGTCGGCGGGAACGCGGTCCGGATAGGCCGTCGCCGAGTGAGCTCCGGCTGCTATCTCGAAGCGGACGGTCGTGCCAGGTTCGACGTGGAGCCCGATCGGGTCGAAGTAGTTGTTGCCCATCTTCACGACGGGCGTCTCCTGTGCGGCGACTGGTTGGGTGAATCCCGCACTCGCGACTGTGCCAGCACCGAGCGCTCCCAGGAACTGGCGTCTACTGTAGTCTGTCATTGTAGCTGGTTGGCTTCTGTTATCCACGGATGATGCTGGCGAGCCGGTTCGTGAGTCCGGGCGATTGCTGGCCGGCGCTCTCGATGGCAGCCTCCAATTCGTCCCGGTCGACGATGCCGATGAACTCGGCCGTCTGTTCCCCGTTTGCATACACGAGCGTCGTTGGCGTCTTTCGGACACCGTACTCCTCGGCCGTCTCCAGATCGGTCTGGATGTCGA
Organism: Halobellus limi; assembly: GCF_004799685.1. Classification (NCBI taxonomy): domain Archaea; kingdom Methanobacteriati; phylum Methanobacteriota; class Halobacteria; order Halobacteriales; family Haloferacaceae; genus Halobellus; species Halobellus limi. The sequence goes on along the minus strand of NZ_CP031314.1, from coordinate 80,945 downwards.
CCTCCCGGAACTCGACATCCGGATACGCATCTTCGATACCCTCGTTTTTCTCTCGCTGCGTTGCGCACGCTCCACAAGTCTCCTGTGTGAACAGGATAACTTCCGTCATAGTAGCTAGTATGGTCTTATGCTTTTAGCACACTTCTATTCACATCCGAAAGCTGTGAGGGTCACAGATTTCGGATTCCAAGGGGCCGGACGTGAGTAACGCCGGAGGTTGGTGGTCGGACCGTCACTCCGAGCGTTCGAGCTTGTTCCGACGCGCCTCGAACTCTTCCTCGGTGAGATCTCCGCGGGCGTATGCCATACGCAGCTCCTCCATTGCGGGATTCCGCGACGACTGCGATGCCGTCACGCGACGGAAGACGAGATATCCGCCACCGAGCAGGAGGAGGAGGAAGACCAGCTGGACGAGCATCCCGACGAGTGGCCACCAGCCGCTGGTCGTCCCGTATCCACCCATCATTCCACCGTATCCCATCATCCCGCCGAATCCCATCCCCATCGTGAGCAAGGGGAGGACGATGATCGCCCCGAGGATGAGGAGGACGATGGTTGTGGTGTCGAGTTGGTTTGATGATGTCATGGTTCAGATCTCGGTCGATGATTCGAGTTCGTCCGCGACGCTGGCGAGAACGCGTTCGAACCGGTCGTGGACCTCGTTCGCGATCGAGTCGAGTGCCTCGTTGTCGGCGATGCCGACGAGCTGTTGTGGGTCGACGGCACTCACCATGACCTCGCCGCCGTCGGTTTCGTAGACAATGACGTTACACGGGAGGAGTGCGCCGAGTTCGATCTCTTCGTTCAGGCCCTCGTGTGCCAGCCCCGGGTTGCACGCACCGAGGATGCAGTACTGTCGAAACTCCTCGCCGAGTTTCTCCTCGAGCGTCGCTTGGACGTCGATGTCACAGAGGACGCCGAATCCTTCGTCTTTGAGCGCCGCAATCGTCGTGTCGACGACGTCGTCGAACTCACCGGTGACTGAAGTCTGTATTGTGTATTCCATGAAGTATCATACCCCGTCTACGGGGTTAACGGTTGGGTGCCGCAACGGCGGCCGTTGGGAATATGATGTATCGGCTGGAACAGCAGCTGCTCCAGTCATCCGGTGCGTTCGAGCTGTTCTCGCCGCCGATCGAATTCGTCATCCGAGAGCTCTCCGCGGGCGTAGCGCTCACGGAGAACCGACAGCGACTGCTCTTCGTTCCCACCGGAGCCTCGATTGAGGAGCGCATAGACAATGTAGAGCGGAACGGCGATGAGGAGCCCCATCCAGAGGAACCCCCAGAGCCCCATCGCTCCACCGAAGAGGCCCCAGCCGCCCCCCATCATGCCGCCGCCGTAGCTCCCACTACCGTGGGCAACAGCCGGTCCAGTCGCCGCAACTAGCAGCGGGACGGCGAGGATCGCGAGTCGCCGAGCAGTGCGTCCGATGTGAGTGGTGAGTTGCGTCATTATCTTGCGTTGGTGAGTTGTGGTGTTCGATTGGAGCGATCGAAACGGCCAGAGCCGTCAGCAGTGGCCCTGCCCGTACATCCCGCCGTTGTAGCCGTCGTCAGCCCCGTCGTGGTATTCCCCGTCAGCCATGTCCTGGGCCATCTCGTCGACGGTCACACCCATGTGCGACTCCATCCACTCGACGCTACCCGGGCCCATGTGTTCGGTCATCTGTGCCTCCATCCAAGTGGCCCATTCATCTGCGGTGGCATTGTCCGTAGGCGCGTCGTCAGCGGTCGTTGCGTTGTCGTGTGCGCTGACTGCCGGTGCGGCGAACGCGAGTCCGACAATCGCGAGCGCCACGAGCAGCCACCGGCCGAGTTTGAAGTTGGTCATTGTCTCTCTCCTCGGTTACTCGTAGGCCTGCTCGGGAGTTATCGACATGGGTGTGAATCCATACAGGAGAACGTTCGAGAACGTCTATAACATCTTCTAACCGTTTTGCTCGAGGGAGACCGTTCATACCTACGGAATTCGAGAGGGAGAGCGCCCGATAGATAGCGACTATTTTCCCGGTTGTTGCTGCCGAAGGTCATCACTCGGATACACACGATAGGTCCGACCCTGTCGTTCCCGATACAGCAGACCTCGCTCCTCGAGTGAACTCACGGTCTGGCTTACTTTACTCTTCGAGAACTCAGATCGATCCCGAAGTTCAATCTGCGTGATTCCGGGGGAGTTCAGGACGGGTTCGAGGACGCGTCGTTCATCATCCGGTAAGAGATCGAGAACGCGTGCTTGGGGGTCCGATTCAGGATTGATAGACGTCGCCGGTGCAGCGTCATCATCCATCGACGTAGCTGTTGCCGCCGATGTCTGTGCAGGATCGACAGGCGCCGTTGTGTCGGCCACTTCTGGATCGGTGAGTTCTCCCCGGACCACGTAATAGACGCCACCGATAACGCCAGCAACCAGCAGGGTTCCAACCACGTACCAGAGGGGGTCTGGGCCGTGCATCGTTCCCATAGATGAACCCATCATTGACCCCATCGATTGCTCGATAGCCCGACGCTGTTGATAGGCCCGCCAACTGAGTACCCCGCCGGCCAGGAGAACGAACCCGAGAAGCACACCGACGACAGTATCTGCTCGACGGCGATTCATATGACAGCCCCGAGTTGCGGGATTTGACTATTCATACCGTCTATTTGAGCGCAGTAGGTGTGACAATTGCGGATTGAAACTGTGATGATGAACCCCATCACAGCGGATGAACCACAGTGCGATCATCAGTGGTCATGATCGTGATCGTGGCTCGATATTTGCGGGCTTTGATTAGTAAATTCCGTTGGTTCTTCTTCGAACGTACGCTTGCATTTCTTTGAGCAAAAATAGTACGTCGTCCCATCGTGGGACGCACTCGGGCCCTCATCGTCGGTTCGCATCCCGCACACCGGATCTCGATACTGACCTGGTGCGCCGAGTCCCCGCCGGTAGACATACAGAAGGAACCCGGAGAGCGCAAAGGCGATAATATTGAGGTAGAACGTGTAGTTGAGCTCGAAGTACGTCTGTTCAGTCGCCGTCTCGCCGCCCGCCAGATCTGGAACGATACCCAGCGCGTCGAACAGCAGCTCCATGAGGAAGCCGGTGAACGCCATCGTGACGAAGAAGACGCCGAGGATGTACAGCATCACCTTCCAGCCGTAGTACTTCCGGTAGACGTTCAGGACGGGCACGGTGATGAGGTCGGCGTAGACGAACGCGATGATCCCGGCGAAGCTGACGCCACCACCCCAGAGCGCGACGGCGAACGGGACGTTGCCCATACTGCCGACGAAACTGAGGACGGCGATGATGACGCCCATGACGGCGTTCTCGGCAGTCACGAGCAGGCCGTCGCCCTGAATGAACAGCGTGTTCCACACCCACTGCGGGACGAAGACGATGACGAACCCAGAAATAAGGAAGCCGGCGACGATGTCTTTCCAGATCATCGACCACTCCTTGCGGTACTGATTCCCGACCTTGTACCAGCCACCCCACGACAGCAACTCGTCACGCCACCCGCCGCTACTCGACGTCTCCTGGCGATAGGTCTCCATACAGCCCTCCGAGCAGAATTTGAGCGTCTCACCGCCGTCGGTCGTGAGCGTGTACTCGTCTTTCCCCTCCATCCCGCAGGTGGGATCTTCCGTGACGCCCGCCTGGTGGTCGCGCTCGTTGAGCTTCTCGCGGACTTCGTTAAACAGGTTTTCGGGAAGCGTGAGGTGGACGATGGCGGCCATGACGGCGATGAGAATCAGGCCGCCGAGCAGTTCCGCGACGAGGAACTCCCAGCCAAGCAGGATGAGAATCATCAGCCCTAGTTCGACGATGAGGTTCGTCGACGCGAACATGAACGCGAGGAAGTTCACCGCGTGCGCCCCCTTCTTGAACAGGCCCTTCCCGATGGCGACGGCGCCGAAACTACAGCCACTGCTTGCTGCTCCGAACACAGTCGCCTTGGTAAGTCCAGTTAGATCGCCCTCACCCAGCACCTGTGCCATCCGCTCCTTCGAGACGTAGACCTGGACGAGACTCGTAATCGTGAGGCCCATGATGATCGCCCACGCCGCCGTCCAGAGAAATCCGACACCGATACGAAGGGATTCAAGAACTCCGTCGATTATCGTCGCCTGCATAGGTGTATCATTGTAGGGATCATCTATTGCGGTTTTGATTAGAATATACTGCCTATGAGGGTATCAGTACTATGGCATCGTAACCGTCGGCCATAGATGATCTATCGTGAAGAGGGGAAAACATTGCAAACCTCCACAAGCTCCACGGAATCCGACTTCAGATTCAAAAGGGGAATCTGATTAAATCACGCCGACGTATTAGAGGCTAATGGGACCAGTAGAGACCGATGATATCCCAAATGAGGGGAACACCACCTGGAAGAACAGCCTTCGCCGGCCTGCTCGGTTGTCCAGTACGGTAACTGTCACATCCACTTCCTAATTTACGATGGCTGTCGATCTGGCAATCCATGATGCACTCGTTCTCACAGCCGACGAGCGGAACCGCCTGTACGAGCGCGGCACAGTATGCATCACCGATGGCTGTATCGAAGAAGTCCGACCATCACGTGCAGGAGACGGAGAATTAGAAGCGTCCACCGTTATCGACGGGAACGGGAAACTGGTGATGCCGGGGTTGGTGAACGCCCACACGCACTTGGAGATGACACCGCTCATCGGTGCGTTTAGCGAACTCGAGCTGACGGAGATGCTTGGGAGTGGGACGGCCTTGTTTAACAGATTAGGGAACGGCGAATTCGAGTACCTCGTCGAGGCAGGCGTCGAGCTCGCAGCGCTCAATTTCCTCTTGGGCGGTGTCACAACCGTGAACTCGATGGACGCACGGCCTGCCGCAGGTGCAGAGGCGTTCGGGGAAGCAGGGCTCCGCGGATTTTTCGGCCCGGCGATCTCGGACCTCTTCTGGGACCAACCAGTCGATCAGCAGTTCTCCCGTGCTCGCGAGTTCGTCGAAACGTACCACGACACGTACGACGGCCGAATCAGGGCGACGATCTGCCCGCACGACGACTGGTCGTGTACCCGGCAGCTGTGGGAACGGACCGCATCCCTCGCCGCAGAGTATCCGGACCTGCTCGTCCACACGCACTTGCTCGAACTCGAGGAGAGTAACACGATGGCACGAGCGAACGGTGGCGAGGACTCGGTAGGATTGCTCGACGACGTTGGACTCCTGGACGACCGACTGGTCGCTGCTCACTTCCGCCTCGGCGACGAAGAGGACATCCAGCGAACCGCCGAGGCGGACGCGGCTGTTGCGCACTGCCCGTCCGTCTTCTGTTACTGGAATCCGGACGGGGAGACGCAGTGGACGCCCGTTCCCGAGCTTCGAGCCGCCGGCGTCGACGTCGGAGTAGGGATTGACGACCACTACTGGCACGACTCGTACAGCATGTTCGGTGAAGCGCGGCAAGCTCGGCTGGCGGCAAATCTCAAGCGTTCAGCCGGGCAGTTCGACTCGATGGAACTGATACGAATGCTCACTATCGAGGGCGCACGCGCGCTGGGGATGGGCGACGAGATCGGCAGTATCGAAGCGGGAAAGCGCGCGGATATTATCCTCCTCGACGTCGACAAACCGAAGTTCACGCCACTGACCAACGTTCCCGCACACGTCGTGAACAACGCGGTCCCGGCCGACGTCGAGACAGTGATCGTTGACGGCGACGTCGTCCTCCGGAATGGTGTGCCCGAGACAATGGACTCGGACGACGTGCGACAGCGAGTAAATCAGGCTGTCGAACGCTTCATGGACGAGACAGGCTGGGAGTTAGACATTGGTGGTAGTGAACCGCCGACCAGCATCGAGACTGTACGGGACCTCCCAAAGCGTGGCCCTGCGCGACTCCTGACTCGCCTCGCGATGCAATCCGCGCGTGATCGGTTCTCCTTCTAAGACCCTGCCAGCGTAGGGGTGGTTCCCCCTCAGGAATTTCTGTGGGCGCGAACGAACGCACGTCGCAGGACGGTCAGAAGAACGTACGTCTCGTACTTCTGGGTCTGGCAGTGCTCGCAGGGCTGCATATCCTCGACGATCTCCTCAATAGCGTCGTCGTACTCGTCGGTGAGCGTAGTGAGCGCGTCCGTGATCTGGGGCTGGGCAGCGTCGATCATCTCCTCGACGGCGGCGTCGGCCGAATCTGGTAGTGAGTACGAGAGGACGATCGTGTTCGCGTGGTAGTACTTCGTCGTCCCACCACGCCCCTCCTCGAAGCGAACGACGTCGACGAGGCCCGCATCCCGGAGCTCGTTGATGTGATGGCGGACCGTGTTCTCCGTCCGGTCGATGCCGCGATCGTCGAGGCGTTCGTGGACCTCGGTCGCAGTTAGGGCTTCCTCGGACAGAATGTCGAGGACCATCGCCCGCATCGGCTCGTCGATGGCGTCCGAAATCCGAGTGTCTCGCACCGCGATGTCGTCGAGACGGTGGTCGGTATCGGAATCACTCATACGAGGACTGAGCGCGAGCACGCGGGAAAAGGTAGCGGGGCAGGAGTCGGGTAGGTGTCTGTCGAGGTATCCAGTACAGGATGGACCCGCGATAGCGAAAGCCCTAGACGACCCGTTTGACTGTTCCAACGACTCGTATCCGAATTCAAACATATCATATAAAAAATACTTATTGAGGTACGGGCACTATCTCAAACTGTAATGAGCGACACAACCCAATTCCGCGTCCTCGACTTCGACTGCCCGACCTGCGCGAGTACCGTCGAACGCGCCCTGTCGAACGTCGACGGCGTCCAGCACGTCGAAGTCCACTACGCGACCGGCCGCGTCGAGATCGAGTACGACGACAGCGTCGCTGACCCCGACGCCTTCGCAGAGACCATCGAAAACCAGGGGTACACTCCCCAGCCCGCCTAACACTATGAACAAACAATCGATCACGCAGTACTACCGGAACCACCGGAAGGCCATCGTCACGGCGACAAGCGGCCTGCTGTACGGCGGTGGCTGGAGTCTCGGCTACCTCACGAGTTTCGAGATGGCAAGCGCCGCCATCCTCGTCCTCGCGACGGTCGTGGGTGGCTACGACATCGCCAAGACCGCTTACCACGAGGTCACCAACCGGACGCTCGGCATCAAGACGCTGGTGACGCTGGCCGCCATCGGTGCTATCGTCATCGGGGAGTACTGGGAAGCCGCCGCCGTCGTCTTCCTGTTCAGCCTTGGCAGCTACCTCGAAGGCCGGACGATGCGGAAGACCCGGACGGCACTTCAGGAGCTACTGGAGATGACGCCCGACACGGCGACCGTCCGTCGCGACGGGACACTCCAAAAGGTCTCCGCCCGCGATGTCGAAGAGGGCGAAGTCGTCGTCGTAAAGCCGGGCGGGAAGATCCCGGTCGACGGAACCGTCGTCGACGGCGAGAGCGCAGTCAACCAGGCGCCGGTCACCGGCGAGAGCGCGCCCGTCCACAAGGCCGACAGCGACGAGGTGTACGCCGGGACGGTCAACCAGGAGGGCGCGCTAGAAATCCGGACGACGGGAGCGGGATCGGATACGACTCTCGAACGGATCATCCGTCGCGTCGAGGAGGCCCAGGAGGCTCAGTCGCCCACGGAGAGTCTCATCGACCGGTTCGCGAAGTACTACACGCCGGCCGTCATTGCCCTGGCTATCGGCGCGTACGCGGTCACGCAGAACGCGATCCTGTCGCTGACGCTGCTGGTCATCGGCTGTCCGGGCGCGCTGGTCATCGGGCCACCGGTCAGCATCGTCTCGGCCATCGGTAACGCCGCCCGGTCGGGCGTGCTGATGAAGGGCGGCGAACACCTCGAACGCGCCGGCAAGATCGATCTCGTCGCCTTCGACAAGACGGGGACGCTCACGAAGGGCGAGACCACCGTCTCCGGTATCGAGGGGTTCGGCGTCGCCGCCGCCGACGTCCTCTCGCTCGCAGCGACCGCCGAGAAGAAGAGCGAACACCACCTCGCGGACGCCATCGTCGACATGGCCCGCGAACGCCAGACGGCTGCGACGGACGGTGGAGCGACGGTCGCCCAAGCGGACGATACGGACGTGGGGCGCAGGTCGGTCCCCGATCCCGACGACTTCGACGTGGTCGCCGGCAAGGGCGTCATCGCCCATGCCGATGGCCAGGAAGTCGTCGTCGGCAACCGCGCGCTGCTGGACGACCGCGACGTCGATGTCCCCGATCGGGTCGCCGACTACGTCCGCGAGCGTGAGGGGCGCGGCGAGACAGTCGTCCACGTCGTTCGGGACGGGGACATCATCGGCGCGATTGCGATGCGGGACGAGCTCCGGGAGGCCGCTCCTGGGGTCGTCGCGGCGCTCCAAGACGCTGGCATCGAGACGGTGATGCTCACCGGCGACAACGAGCGGACGGCCGCTGCCGTTGCCGAGGAGGTCGGTATCGACGAGTACCGTGCCGAACTCCTCCCCGAGGACAAGCAGTCCGTCATCGAGGGCTACCAGGCCGACGGCCACGTCGTCGCGATGGTCGGCGACGGCATCAACGACGCGCCATCGCTGGCCACTGCCGATGTCGGCATCGCGATGGGTGCTGCGGGAACGGACACCGCTATCGAAACGGCTGACATGGCGTTGATGGCCGACGACCTCGAACGCATCCCGTACGCGGTCAAACTCAGCAAGGCGACGCGCTGGAACGTCCTCGAGAACGTCGGGCTCGCGGTGCTGACCGTGACCGTCCTCCTCGCGGGCGTGCTCACCAGCTACGTCACCCTCGCGTCGGGAATGCTGGTCCACGAGGCCAGCGTCCTCCTCGTCATCCTCAACGGGATGCGACTGCTCCGCTACTGACCACGAGACACGATCACAACCACAACTCATGACATCGAATTCGACTGCGACTGACACGACCCAGACGAGAACCAATTGGCAGGTCGACTACGACGCCGACCCGATCGAAATCCGCGACCCCGTCGCGGAGGCCCTCGGCGTCCTCGAACCGGGCGAGCCGTTCGTCGTCACCTACCGGGACGCGGTGAAAGAAGCCGGACACTCCTGTCCGACAGCCTCGGGTGCCTATCGGATCGTCCAGCTCGGGCTCGACGCCCTGTATCCCGACGACTATCCAGTCCGGAGCGAAATCGAGGTCCAGACGGCCGGCCCGCAGGACGATGCCGCGTACGGCGTGATGAGCCGCATCATCTCGTACGTGACTGGCGCGACCGGCGATGACGGATTCAGCGGGCTCGCCGGCGGCTATGGCGGCCGCCGCGACCTCCTGCGCTTCGACGCGTTCGACCCGGACACGGCGGACCCGACGTTCCGGTTCCGGCGAACCGACACGGACGAGACCGTCGAAGTGACCTACCACGTCAGCGACGTTCCTGACGGTGGACCCGCAATCGGGAACCTCCAAGGGATTCTCGACGAATCGGCAACTGACCAGCAACGAGAGGCTTTCGCTGACGCCTGGCACCGCCGGGTACAGGTCGTCCTCAGCGACGACTCGCTGTTCACCGTCGACGCGGTGTGAACGCGACGGTCTACCCCTCTCACTCGAAATAAGTTACTGCGGTACACTATCGATCTCCTCAAGGGCCTCAGTAGCGACATCACCTAACTCACCAGCCTCGATATGCGAGTACCGCTCACGAACCATCTCCTCAGAATTATCGAGATATCGGGCGGCAACCGTGTATCCGAATGCTCGAACGAGAACTTCACCCATTCCACGCCGGCCGCCGTGTGGAGCAAGGTAATCGTGTTTCGGATGGTCGATGTCTATCTCTGCAGCTTCTGAGAGCCGTTGGAGAATCGATCGTGTGCCGTCCGTCGTAATCGAGGGCGGCCGAATATCCTCATCGAGCGCCAGCAGCAGGTCGCGAGCGTACTCCGCACGGCGTTCAATGATTGCTTCTGGGCGTTCCCCTCGTTCGGCGAGGTTTTCCCGGACGAGCTCTGCGAGCGTCCGTTGGTCGAACGTCGGAAACACCGGCCAGCGCTCCGTCGGCGGATCCATCAGCTGGCGATAGCTCCGGAGCGGCGAGATCACCGGGTCGGGAAGACTGGCGGCGTCCCACTGCTGTTTCTTCCGGTAGACGTCCATACTCCCGTCGTCAAGGGAGATGTCCTCCCAGCGAACACCGCGTCGGCGCGGGTCATTCGGGTCCCGGAGGAGTTCGCCGACGCGGACGGCGGTGTACGCGAGGACGAACACCAGCGCCCGGTCACGAGCCGCCTTCAGCGCCGCGTAGCGTCTTCGCTGCTTGTCGAGGGGGTCAGTATCCTCCGGAAGTATCGTGTACGCCTCGACGGCGTCGCGGGCCCGTTCGTCGACGTGGCGGGTGAGGGCGTGGCGCTGTTCAGACGTCCAGGCCTGCTGGTCGCCGGGCTTGCGGCCGTCGTCCTCCGGCAGCGGCGCCATCGCACTGGCCCGCTGCGCGTAATGCGCCTCGAGATATCCCTCGTTGACGCACCAGCCACACCAGGCAGAGATATAGCGGTAATAGGTTTGTACTGTGTTCTGCTTGAGTCCCCGATCTCCACCGAGATGTCGGGCGTACTCCCGGAACACGCGTTCGTCGAGATCGTCGAAGGTCGGCTCGCGGTCGACGTCGTCGGGGACGATCCCGGTCCAGTCGTCGGCGCCGCGGTCGCCGGCGGCCCACTCGGCGAACCGTCCGAGCTCGCGTGCAGCGTTACGTCGATAGTTCCCACCGTCGCCGCCGCGGCCTTTCCCCTTGTCTTGGAGGTAGCGCTCGAAGCTATCGTCGAGCGGCGTCGAAGGCGCTCGGTCAGGCATTCACCGGCCCTCCACCGTCCTGCGGGCCCGGTCTCGGTGCCTCTACCCCGGGGGAAGCGCCGTCGTGAGGCGGTTGCAGCATTCGTGCTTCACCGACAGCGCCGGGGTACTTAAAAGTGGTCGTGATTATTGGCATAATCAGGACCACTTTCTGTATTCGAACCTTCGGGAGAATTCGGGAGTCTAGAGTCTCTTACCGTCGGAATTCCGCACTACAGGAAATTGTATATCGTATATCGCTATACAAAATCTCGGTCCCGTGAAGTTGAGACTACGACGGGTATAGCGGGACTGTGATGCGTGGTTTCATCCGAATCAATGAACAGAAATTGCTTCAGGTCCCTCTCCAAACGGGCATTCTTGTTGAGATAGAAATTAATTCGGGCTATTTCCAAGGCCCCGGATAGTGTAGCCACTCAGATGCCTCGCTAACCCAGACAGAGTGTCTCTCTACCCAATTCCGGTTTCCTTCTTCAGCAGCGTCAGCGTATTATCGGCCGTCACGATCGGCGAGTGTTCATACTCACCAGTCAATTCGACCTGCACGAGCAGGTCCACAGCTCGCCAAATCGAGTACAACAGACAGGCGAACGCGAAGTAGAAGAACCTGAGCCCGAAATCTTTTGAGGTCGTCGCAGCCATGAACCGCTTAATCGACTTGTACCCGCTCTCGATTTCCCACCGATACCCGTACTCAGTAAGGTGCCCACTCCCGCAATTCGTCATGAACACCGAATACTGCCGGTGATCGTCATGCTCGGAGTCCTCTCTCCGACGGTAGATTAGCGTCGTCTCGTGCCACTCGTTCTTGCCGAGGTGGAGCTTCCGGTCGGTCTCGTAGCGGTCTTGGTCGCGCTGGAGCAACCGCTTGGCCTGAGCTCTCTCACTCGTCTGCATCCGCTTCGGAACGACGTAGGAGAGCCCACGCTGGCTGATCATCTCCAAGACGTGCTGGCTATCGAACTCCCGATCCATCAGCACGTTATCGACGTGAACGAGGTCCTCAGCCGAATCAAGCAAGTCCTCGACAATTTCCTTCCGTGATTCGCCTTTCTGTACGGGACGAGCATCGAGAACAAGTGGAACGGCGTTACCGACCAGCTGGACTGTCGCCCACTGGTAGGCGTACTCGTCGCTGTTTTCTTTTGTTCCGATGATCTCCTCCTCGTGGCCCGCCCTATTGCCTGTGAAGGGGTTGGCCTCAGTGATATCGATGGCGACGATACCTGCCCGGAAGAATTCCGCTGTCTCTGCAATTTCGTCTAAGAGTTGCTGAACCGCCTGGCGGTACATCTCGCGAATCTGCTCGATGGAGAGTTCGCGGATGTGGTCACGATGTGCGTGTCCGAGTGGTGTCCGCTCCCGTGTCGTCTCGTGGACGAAACTGCGAGCACCCTCGTTGGCGGCCAAGTTCTCACGAAGCCCGAGATAGGTCTGTAAGCCCCAGAAAGCGTTCTCGTGAATCTCACAGCCTTCTCCACGATTCAGCGAGAAGGCTGGGAAGACGAATCGACTGACGTGATTGGTGATCGTGCCAGCTTTGTCGAGGATAAGTTCGTTATCTGGGTCTGATTCGTCTGTGTCATCGTCACGACGTGGGAGGGATTGTTCCGGTTCGCGGGGGACAGTGACACCCGCGTTCTGCGCTTTGATGAGAATTGTTCGGGCCGCTTTCTGGGCCGTCTTACGAAGATCATCGGTGAAGCGCATGTGCCAACTGCGCCAGAGCGTCGACTGGTCAGGTACTCTGTCCAGCCCAAGACGCTCACACAGTTCGGGATGGCTTTCGAGGTACTCGAGGAGTGCTGTCTCGTGCTCCCACCCGTGGAGTTCCTTCAGGACGAACATCCGAAAGAGGGTGTCCATCTCGTAGCGTGTCGAGCGTGCATAGCGGTCGTGCGCATCGAGTCTGAAATACGCCAGCGGGAGTGCATAGGCGAATTCCTCAACGGAGTCATGAGCATCGTGTTTGAACCAAGCCTGGGAGACTGTCCGAATATCTGACGCCAGACCGTCAGGCGAATCTCGCTCATACAATGGCGTCGCATCATACACTGGCCAGTTAGCGTGTGGTCGTTGGGCAATCCGTCGAAAGACATCTCGACGAGATTCCGGAGTTGATTGCATTATCAGTTGCTGGGAACGACATCTCCAATAAGTGAGTCGTACCTCTTTGGGGTCAATCAATAGGAAGAGAGATACACAGATTCCAGAGGACTATTTCACAGGGCGTCACGGTTCGTGACCGCCGGATGAATTCCTGAGCTCCCCCGGTGATATCGCACCCAAGCGACAGTCGCGAGGATACCGAGGAGAATAGCACCCACGCCGAGGAGACCGGCCTCGGGGCCGAACGCACCGCCAGTCACGATGTCCGGACCGTGCTGGTCGATGGCGAGGATGCTCGTCGTCGTCGACCCGCTGATCGGGAATCCGTAGAGGTTCCCCTCGAAGAAGTTCCACGCGACGTGGACACCGATCGGGAGCGCGAGTTCCCCCGTCAGGACGTACCCGAGGCCGAGGAACACGCCGCTCGTCAGTGCAATTCCTATCACTACGGCGCCGCGAGCGTCAACCGGTCCGACCTGGAACCCCTCAGCGAAGTTCGTCAGCAGGAAGCCCCGGTGAAGCAGTTCCTCGATCACGGATCCGACAAGGTAGGAGCCCACCGAGAGTAGGAACCAGTACGGAAACGTCCACTGCGGGACGCCACCGACAACGAAAACGCCGCGTATCGTGATCTAGCCGAGTGCCACCTGAACTACGAAGATGGCCGTCATCAGCGTGCCGCCCAGCACGAAGCCGAACGCAAGGTCGGTCACGGCGATTCTGAGGCACCCTGTGTGGAGAAGCGGACCGACTGATCCGCCCTCTACCTGATTAGAGGTGATAAATTCTCTCTGACGAGTGGGTCGTGGCGGATTAGTTAGCCACGCGATGGCCTTCAATCCCGCCGCGATGGGGGATCACAGATCCGCGTGCTTTGAGGTCTGTTGGTGTCACGAGGTTACAAAGAACCGGTGCTTAACCGTTAGACTCGACATTAAGCGATTGTACAGAGAATTTCTATCATGAGGGCACTGCCGTTTTGAGCTTCTCACGGGCTGAGAACCACGCTTAACAAATATTAGATTAGTGACCGTCTGTTCACCTGTGAATGACTATGAATTTCCGAACGACAATCAACACTGACCGGACGCTTGCTGGAGTCACAGCCCTGTTCGTCGCGACCATTCTCGTAATGCGGTGGTACTTCGGCCTCCCGTCCTGGGACAGCAATATTGCCCTTGTCTATTCATTTCTCACATGGGTGGCGACGCTATTGGTAGTTGGCACGGTCGTCCTCGGAGTACTCCGACTTATGAGTACTGACAGAACGCTGACTGGGAGTCTACTGGCCCTCGCCGCGCTCGTTCACGCTCCTCTCTTCATGGGAATGCGTTTCGGACTCGTCGATATCGAGACGATGACGACGTTTGGCCGAATTTCGCAAGCAGTTATGTATCCTACACTGGGAGTACTCGCCGTGGTCGTCTTGGTGCGATCCGTGTTCCGGAAGCAGCGACCACCGGCGACCGCACCCCATTCCAAGTAGGCCCTAGATTTACAGAAATGACCGCACGAGAAGACAGCCCTTCCGATGAGGACGCTTCGAATTCATCGAGCGCTACGAACAGAGCCCCCCGCATAAACTGGGTCGCACTCCGTCTTGACGAGACGCCACGGATAGCACTGTGGCTTCTCGTCCTGGTCATCATCGTCAAGGTCTCGCTCACTGCATTCTTCAACTATACCGTCTTCTCAGTCCCCCCGAATCAAACGCCGGTTTTTGGACCGATCATGCGAGCGACCGGTGGGCTAGTCACGTCCCAGTTGCTCGTGGGGCTCTTCCAGTTGGGGGTGATTATTGGCGGTCTCGTGTGGCTGGTCGGTGGTCTTCATCCAGTTCACGTCGGGCTTGACCGGGATGATCTCCGGGAGGGTATCATCGTGACTGGCGTCCTCTGGGTCGTCGTCCAGCTCGTCGGGGTCGTCGTCTCCGGGATCACCGGACCGGTTACCTTCTCGCCGCTGTGGCAAGCGATCGGATCGAGAGGTATGCTGAGCAATCTGCTCGCAGAGGTATTCGGGACGGCACCAATGGAAGAGACAATCTATCGCGGGCTCTTTCTCACCCAAGGGTATCTTCTCGCCCGACGACTCATTGACGACCGTCGGGCGAGCCTCGGTCTTGCGGTGGTCGGTTCACAACTCCTGTTCGCACTCGTACACATACCCGCTCGACTCGTCGCCGGTACCCAACTGGGCCTCCCCCTGTGGCAGGACCTCTTGATCACGTTCGTACTCGGGAGTATCTTCGCACTCGTGTACCTCCGAACGGGGAATCTCTTCGTTGCGATGGGTGTCCACGTCCTGTCGAACGACCCCACGTCGCTGTTCCTCACACAGCCGATCGCCCGTGTCGTGGTCGGGCTCTGTGTACTGATCCTGCTGCTCGGTTGGCCACGATTGCACCGACTTCGAATGATGCCGAACGAAGATGCCAATACCCCGACTCAGTGAGCCGGGCGGCTGGCGAAAACCCTGATGAAACGATCCGAAGTGCGCGAGTAAGTGTCGTACATAGGTTTCGCGATTGGTGCCGAGAACAGGTGCGCACCGAGTCCGGAGTCGAACTTCGCGGCCGGAATCATGGATACGATCGGCAGCCCGCTCCTCGCTTCCTGCCAAACGTAATGACAGACCTCAATTGCTTGGTTGCTGGTACGAGTCGTCGACATCGTCCGAGCGGGTTCCATCAGTGAATCGTTCGAGTCGTGGCCAGAGCGCGGCGATCAGGATTCCGAGTACAATCGCCGTGAGGATGCCCACGTCGGGCGGCCCGACGAGCATTGTCGGCGTGTTCATAAACGCGTGGACACCGATCGCCACGAACAGGTTCCCCGTCCGGTAGTAGACGACTGCAAGCAGGGTCCCCCAGACGAACAGCAGGAGGAGCGTCGGGCCGAGTTGCCCGAGCGCGAGTCCCTCCCCCACGAGCCGATTTGGCACGTGGATGAGCGCGAACACCACCTGTGAGGCGACGAGCGCGAGGAGGACCGACCACCGCGCGGCGGTGGTGAGTCGACGTTGGATCGTGTGACGAAACTGGTTCAGAAGGAACGCCCGGAAGACCACTTCCTCGTAGAGCGCGTTGCCGAACAGCTGGGCGACGAGTGCGCCGATCGCCGCCAGCGCGCCGCCCGCCAACCAGGTTTCGTTGAGCTGGACCGGCTCACCAGTCCAGAGGAGGACGGCAACGCCGACCACCTGCATGAGTAGCCACACGCCGACCGTCACGACCACGCCCGTCCGGAGATCATCGCGGCGAAGGCTCAGGTCACGGAGCCGGAGACGGCCGGCCCAGAGCATCACTCCGCCGATCACGACCAGTAAAACCGGTAGGTACACGAGTAACGTGGGCTGCACAAGACCGCCGGTCGCGTCTACGATCGGTTGGGAAACAGTGAGGACGAACTCGCGGTTGGACCAGATCAAAACCGGATACCCGGCTGCAAGGAGGATGATTGCGGCGATGACGGGCCACGACGTTTCCCTGATTCCCGTGAGATCAACTCGCCAGCGGCCGATCGGAGAAGTGGTGGCGGAAGACATTGCTGTTCACGCATCATAGTACGCGCTCCGAAATCGTTAATCAAAGCGAACGTTCTCGGTCGGTGGGAACGATATATAGTCTGTCCCCCGGCTCCTCCTGGCACTCGTACTGCCGGTCACTGGGGATGTTACACGAAACTGGACACGTAGAATACCAGCAGTCCGAGCGAGGAGCAAAGTCCGGCGAGAGCAGTTATCGAGAGGCGTCCAACCGTCAATGGGGCTGTGAACCCGCCGCGAGTGTCCGGTGCGTCGAACCGCAGTTTCAGGAGCGCGCCGTTGATGAGCACGAACACGACGAGCAGGCCGCCGTTCGCGAGGCCGGCCACCTGTCCGAGATCCCGGAGCAGCGCGAACGGTATCGTGATGCCACCGGTGAGAGCGATAGCGAGGTACGGCGTCCGGCGATCCGTGTGAACCCGTGCGAAGATCGTGGGGAAGGATCTGTACTCCGATTTCGAGACGCCGTACACAAGCCGTGACGTCGACACGAGCAGTATCAGGACCGTGTTGGCGGTCGAGGTGAGGGCGATCGCTCCGACGAGCGCGGCTGCCGCATCTCCCCCGGCGGCCCGTGCGACCAGGGACAGTGGCGAGGCCGAGTCACCCAGCACCTGCCAGTCGACCACGCCGACCGCGGATAGCGCTACGAGGATATAGAACACCGTCGTGATCCCGATGGCGAGCAGGATCGCTCGCGGGACGGTCCGCGTCGGATTCTCGGTCTCCTCGGCCACGTTGACGATGGAGCCGAAGCCGAGATACGCGAAAAAGGCAAGAAACGCACCTTCGACGACGCCGGGGACGCCGAACGGTGCCTCGAAGACCGCCACGGTCCCCCACGTCGTCCGGCCGAACCAAATCACGATCGCGAGTCCCGCGACCTCCGCGACGGTGAACAGCAGGTTGAGCTTCGCGGAGACGTCGATCCCCCAGAAATTGACTAGGGTGGCGAGGACGACCAGTCCCACGGCCACCGGGACGGTCGGGCCCTGGACGAACGTCCCGAGGTAGCCGGCAAAGGCGAGTGCCACGGCGGCCGCCGAGACGGCGCCCACGAACACGCGCAGGAACGCGGCCAGCTCCGCGAGCCGCTTGCTCTCGAACGCTTCCCGGACGTAAACGTAGTCGCCTTATCCCTTCGGGAACCGCGAGGCGAGTTCTGCATAGCTCAGCCCGGTGAACGAGGCGACGACGGCGGCGACGACAAAGGAGAGGGGTAACGCTTCGCCCGCCACGCCCGCGGCTTCGCCGAGAACCGCGTAGATGCCGGCGCCGAGAATAAGTCCGATGCCGTAGACGGCCACCTCGAACAGACCGAGGTCGCGACGTAACGTCGGGACAGCCGCCTCAGTCGCTCCAGTACCATCGGGCGCACTCATCTCTCGTTCGTCTCGAACTGTCTACAATACAATGGTATCTGTGCTTCGCGCTTTCCAAGAACCACCCGTCGAGCTGACGTCCGATCTATCTGGTTCAAGGACCGTCGCTGCTATGTTGATGTCACGAAGTCGGTGACAGCTCGCCTGATCACGTCCCCGTGGCCGAAGACGAGGTGACCGCCGGTTCTGTACGGCAGGAACTCGGCGTCTGGAATCCGGTCGACCATTCGCTCGACGTTCTCGAACGATGCGAGCGGGTCGTCCTCGGCGTGGATGACCAGTGTCGGCACGTCGAGGGTTTCGAGGGTGTACTCGTCGTGGTGTTCGACCATCGCGGTGTTGGTCACGCGTGCGTCGTTGACGATGCCCGGTTTTCGCGGCTCGACGGGGACCAGCGTGTCGAGTAATGCGTCGACTCGGTGGCGTCCCTCGGGCGACGCGGACCGGTAGTCGTCCCTGTCGATGCCGAACAGCGCGTGGAAGGCCCGCGGTGCGTGGTTCACGAGAAGCCAAAACACGGGATCATTCAGGATGGCGTGCGGTGGGCCGGTCGGTCCGACCAGCGGACGTTCGTTCGGCGCAGTCGACCCGATCAACACCAGCCCACGGGTCTGGTCGGGGTAGTCCAGCGCGAACCTGATCGCCGGTGCGCCGCCAGCCGACGTCCCGATCACGACGACGTCGTCGATACCGAGGTCGTCGAGCACCTCGACGTATGCCCGTGCCTGATTCTCGGGCGTGGCCTGCTCGGGTAGCTCCGAGCCCAGATACCCGAACCGGGAGACCCCGATGAGTCGGGCGTCTGTCTCAAGCAGGCCCTCGCCCGTCTGGATTGCCTGGTCGAACCCGCCGACGATGCCGTGCGAGACCAGTACCGGGACGCCGTCACCCCGCGTACAGTATTCGACCGTCCCGATCGACGTCTCGACTGTCTCGGTTGCCGACGCCTCGATGGCGGCGTACGCTCGTCGCATGTCCGACTCGTATCGTCGGTGGGCGTGCCGACCGACCGCGACGGAGGCACCGAGTGCACCGAGCAGGACGAGTGTTCGACCCGCGGCTCGAAGCGAGCGCATCAGGCCACCTCCTGGAGGCGCCGACTGGCGACTGTGACGATCGTCTCCGGATACGAGGATCTGAGTCCCGCCACGTGGACCAGGGTGAGGACGGCGTTGACCGGACCCCACGGCCCGGACAGGACCAATCCCGCCTGAAACACGGCACCGGCAGCATGAGCAGCCAGCACAGCACGCCCTCGCCAGAGAAGGGCAACCGCGAGCCCGAATTCGAAGACGGTGACCAGCGGTTGCATGATCCACAGGTTCGGTACGACGAGTCCAGTCCAGACGTCCGTATAGACACCTACGAACGCTTGATCGGCGAACCGAGCGTATATCTCGGGGGCCAGAACTCCGAGTGCGACGTGCGCGAGTGCCCCCAGCAGGTACATGACGCTCAACACGACCCGTGTGGCTTCCCAGCGACGACCGGGACCCTCCGTGATTGGGGTTTCCGGTTGATCAATACCTCTCGACCTGTTTTCCATCGACGTTCACAGTCCCAATTGGTACCTACATCGACATTACTTCGGCCCACCGTTCTCGTTGGGCGGGAACGTGAGACACATCGATGATACAGCGATACCGGGATCTACGTATGGGCTCGATGGATTCGACAACGGCTCCGTCATCCACGAGTGGCGAGACCCTCCGGAGAGTATCCGATATCGCCGGGTGGAAGCTTCTCGGAGCCGGGATTCTCTTGCAGGTCGTGCTTCTGTGGGACGTCGTGGCACTGGTTTCCATAGACGCACTCCTCGGAGGAACGCTCGATTCGAATGGATACCCCGTGGACGCTACGGTGATGGCTCTCAACCGGGTGCTCGTCGCCGGGGTGTGGGCGCTCGCTGTCGGAGGGATGTACTACTGGAGTCGCGAGCGCGGACTCTTCCGACAGATGTTCACGTGGCGTAAGCAGGGGCGCGTTCTCGTCGCGAGTCTCGCTGCCGTCGCGCTCCACGTGGTCGACAATATCGTGATGGCTACGATCGCCAACGAGTCGCTCGGACCGCAAGCGCTGGGGGAACACGCCTTCTTCGTCGGGCTGTATGGGCCGGTCGATGGGTCGGTCGTGTTCCTGCTACAGGGTCTGTACTACCTGTTCGAGGCGTCGATCGTGGTGTTCATGATCGGGCTGTTTCAGCGAGCTGGCGACCAGTGGTTCGGTCGAACGTACCTGCCGTGGGGAGGCATCGGCCTCGCGCTCACCTGGGGCGCACTCCACTATCTGATGCATCCCACGCTCGAAGTGGTGGTCCTTCCGCTGGCGATGGGTATTGTCTACGTTCTCGGGAGGAGACACGTCGTGCCGGTCTTACTGGCAGTGTTTCTCGTTTTCGTCGTGTGAGGGCGACGTCGTGCTATCGACGTTGCAGTTCCGCTGTGGACAGGGGATTCCGGCGCTACGCGATCGACTACCAATCAAGCCGACGGTCGAATATGTCCATCTCCCGTTCTGCTATGTGTACCACCCCGCAGCTCTGCCATCGTCTACCTCGTCGGCGAGTAACACTCCGTTCCAGTCTTCTTGGCAGTCTCGTTCGTCTTCATCGTGCTGGCCACGGTCCGAGGCGCACCAGCAGTCTCACTGAACAAGGGGGACCGCGATTTGTTCTCCAGTCGAGTCAGTGTCTATCCGAAGGGGCCGTGTAGGCACCCCGTTCCCAGTCGCTGAGAATGTTCCTGGTATTTTATTGATATTATAACGTATATTCATATATGTCAACTGAAGGCACCACCGAATCACACAGAGGAAGTCGATTCCAACGGTTCGACCCGCGACTTCTCGCTGTGCTCGTCGCACTCGGACTCCTGCTCGTTGCCATCGTAGGGCAATCGCTGCTTACTGGTGTTATCGGGGTAGCAATTCTGTCTGCGGTCGGACTCACGCTCGCTGATCCGACGGCGCTCGTCGTAATCGTGGTCTTCAATCAACTTGCACTGATCGGTATCGGAGCAGTATATCTGACTCGCCGGCTCGACGGGATTCCGTTCCGTAAGCCCTCGAAGAACGGCGTCCAGTGGCTGGCTGGCGGGCTCGTCATGATGTTTGTCGTATATGGACTACAGGCACTCGTCTATTCAGCGACAGAACTCGAGAACCCACCTGACGCGCTCGCTCAAGCCGGGGCTGCAGAGCCGTGGGTGTTCCTCGCGATGGCGGTCGTCGCGATCGTCTTCGTCGGTCCGGGCGAAGAACTCTTTTACCGTGGTGCGATTCAGGGCCGATTGCGTCGCGCTTTCGGGCCCAGAGGGGCAATCGCCCTCGCGTCACTCCTGTTTGCCGCGGTGCACATACCCAACTACCTCCTCGGAAACGTGAGTCTCCTCGCGCCCGGTGTCCTGTTCAATCTCGGGCTCATCGTGGTCATCGGAGCCATCATCGGGGCCGTCTACGAGTACACAGAGAATCTGCTGATCCCGATACTCATTCACGGACTCTACGACGCGATCATCTTGGTCGGCGTATACAGTGGTATCGCACCGTTCCTCTGAAATTGCGGGCATACAACGACTTCTCGATACCACTGCTTGCCGATCTCTAAAGGAACTATCCGAGAGTGCGGACCCGATGTTCATGTAGACGCGGCCTGCTGAATGGTACCGCTCCGTATCGTGTTCTCAGAAGTCGGGACTTGTAGCCGCGATTTAGTAGCGAAGCTACACTATCTACAGACATGACCTCCCTGGATAACTCGCCGACAGAGCCCCCGAACAGCGCCTGGAACGAGCCATCGACGGCGACACAACTGTCGTTTTCACCCTCACTCAAGCCCGTTCTCGTCTTCTTTCTCGTTTCCACACTTGCCGTGCCTGTGATGTTCCTCCTGGCCGATCCGCGGTTGCCACGGACACCGTTCTGGAGCAGGCTCTTTACCGCAACGGCGATCACGAGTGTCGCGGTGTTTGCATGGGGAGTGCTCCGCTGGGAAGGGGTTTCTGCAGCGGACATCGGACTCGATCGTGAACGCATGGTTTCGGGCGTCGTCCTGGTTGTCGCCATCTGGCTCGTCATCAACGTGGCTTCGTACGCGCTCCTGGTGTTCCGCGGCGATGCTGTGGCGCTGGGGTTGCCCGCGAGTCCGACGAACGGTCTCCCGGTGGGTGCTCCAGCCAGCCAAGTCGTCGGGATGGCAGTCACGCTGTGGATATTCGTCGGCATCGCCGAGGAGTTCGCCTTCCGGGGCTACCTCCAGAACAAGGTCGTCGCCATGCTCGGTGGCGGAACCGACCGCGTCCGCATGGCGGTCGGTATCCTGGGTGCCTCCGCGCTCTTCGCGCTCTGGCACATCCCGCAGATGGTTGTCGTCAGAGGAATCGTGGGTCCAGAGATACTCCTGTCACTTCTGGCGATAACGATTTATACGGTCGTCCTCGGAACGCTCTACGAACTCAGCCGAAATATCGTGTTCGTCGGGCTCCTCCACGGCACGTTTGACCTCAATCCCGTCTTCGTGGTCGGCGAGACCGGGGAGCCGATGACCGATCTCTCGCTGCTGGTCTATCCGCTGGCCATCGTCGCCCTTCTGCTCTACCGGCGGTGGGCCAGGGACGCACGGCCGACGGACTTTCGGCCACAGACGACGGGTCCCGCGATCGACTGACCCCGGTCTCCTCGGTCGCTCGGCAACTGGTCACGACGGACGCGTCTCACTGTGACCCGGATTCGACGCTCGTGAGTACACTCCCGAGAGTCGGAACCATAGTCCCCACGTGCTGCTACACGGAATCGATGGGCTCAGTGAGAGGGACTCGACAAGGATCCGAGTCGATTGGTAACTCGATCGGAGGTGAATACGACAACGACGATGATCGTCGCAGCGACGACGAGCAGTCCGGACTCGCCGACCCAAGTCGTCGCCAGCGCACCGCTCGAAAACGCGTCGAACGGCCCCTGAATGACGGCATTCCACGCGGAGTGACCCAGTATCGCCGGCCAGATACTTCCAGTTTCCAGCGTCCACGCCGACCAGAGCACCGTCAGTGACACGGCCACGACGACAAACAGTACCGCCGAGAGGATCCGGGAGCGTCCCGCAGCGTACTGTCCAGTCAGAATCGCGGGGACGTGCCAGCAGCCCCACAGAACGCCCCCCGTCAAAATCGGGGCTGGTACCCCGGCAGTAATCAGCCGAGAGGTCATATATCCCCGCCATCCGATCTCCTCGCCTGCTGCCGAGATAACACCGACGACTGCTCCGATCGTCGCGGCAAAGAGCAGGTCACCAGCGAATGCCGACAGCGGGTCCGACGTTCCTGCCGGAGCAGCAAACTCGACGAGACCGACTCCCCAGGCTGCACCGTACGCGATGGCGCCGACGCCGAACGGGAACAGTATCGCCTGGAGCACCCGAACGACCACCTCGCGACGCCTCAGTCGGAACGACAGGTCCTCGAATCCCTCGCCGTTGCCGAGTCGTGCGACAACCGAAGCGATCGCTGGCGTCCACATGAGTGGGATGATGTACTCGAGTTGCTGTTCAATGGGAGTCCCGGCACTGATAATCAGATACAGGAGTGGAATCGATATCAGGAGGACCACACCGAAATAGAGGAGGAGCCCCCTGCGAGCAGTGTGCACTTCTTCGAACGTCGGTGCGTCGTGAGCGTGTATTGAATTCATGACGTGATGGTGAAACTGCGAAGCATCTTGCCGTGCGATACGCGATGAGCTGCCGAACGAGTGGACGAAGGTTCCCTCCATGCTCCCGTTCTCGACGCTCTGTCCTGCCAGGCGGTCATCTACTCACCCCCCGTTGTCGCTGCGGGGAGAACTCGGGGGCGTTCGTCCCGCTCGCCCACCGACGGTAGTACCATGCCGTGAGGAGGAGGGCCGGAATGCCCACGACCAACGCGAGCTCGGAGACCGGAACCTCTGCCACGACGATCGGCTGCCAGTTGAACGTTCCGTGCAGGACGCCGACGAACACGACGTTGCGTGTGTACTCGTACAGCACCCCGAGGACGAGCCCCAGAAGGACGATCCCCAGTAACGACTGGGCGATGGCGACCGGCGACGTGACGCCGCCGATCAAGACTCGCTGGGGGATGTGGATGAGGGCAAACAGCAACACACCGGCGAAGATCGCGCCGGCCTTTCTGATTCGATTGTTACTGCCACCGAATAGCGCGATGACCTTGTTCTGGAGGTAGCCCCGGAAGGCGAATTCTTCGGCCATCCCGTTGAACGCGAGATACGCGATCCCGGCGACAGCCCACATCCCGGCCGACGCGTACTCGTCCGAGAGTTCGATGCTGATGCCCTCACCAGAGACCAACACCGTTCCGGCACCGACGACGTTGAGCAGCACGTAGAGCCCGACGACGGCGAGAACGCCCGGCAGGATGTGTTCCCGACCGAGCCCCACGGCCCGAGCGGTGACCCCGTCGAGCCGGAGAGCGATCCAGCCAATCCCAGCGATGACGGCGAACGTCGCCGACAGGACGACGAAGAAGCCGAACCGGCTCTCGAGGTGTGGGTAGATCGCGAGTGGGACGACCACGATGATCAGCCCCGTCACACCGAGCAACAGCGCCGGTGGTCCCAACCGTCGCTCGAACTCGATCGACGATTCCCCGTCGGCGGATCGGGAGGTGGAACGTAGTGTCATGGTGTTAGTCCGTCGGGTGTGGGCGTCTCGCTTCGTCGCCATCCGAGAGATGACGTGCTCCTGCCTGTGCGGCGCCGGCGACGTCACCACGAGCGAGGCTCCGCCAGCCGAACGCCAGCAAGAGCGCGCCGACGAGGACCGCCCACGCCACGAAGCGGGCGAGTTCGCCGGTCGGCGTGAACATCCCCTCGACGGGGTAGAGTCCCTGTCCTGCGTTCACGCCGGCGTGGAACACCATCGTGAGCAGGACGCTGCCCCCAGTACTATTGTACAGTAACGTTGCGACGATCGAGATGCCGATGACGATGACCGCGTAGATGGGCAAGTCGACCGCCCAGCCGGTGACGCCCCGCTCGATGATACCAGCGGGTGCGTGCCAGACGGCCCAGACGACGCCGATGATGAGACTCGAGACGAGGGCGCTGTATCGTTCCTGTAGATAGGGGAGCGCGAATCCCCGCCAGCCGAGTTCCTCGTTGCCACCGCCCCAGATGAAGATGTTGAGATACGCCAGCGGGATGGACGCGAGTGGATTGACTTCGCTCCAGTTCAATCGTCCACCGAGCAGGAGGTGGATTCCTGCCATGAGCGCGTACAGGACCAGCGGGAGGCCGAGCGCGGCGAGCCACCAGCGCGGCGCGACGCGCCACCGGAGCACTTGCGAGAACCAGCCTTTCAGACTCCCGCCGGTGAGGTACGTCACGATGGCGGCCGAGACGGGCGGCCCGAAACTTCCGGCGACGAGGACGAGGATCGCGGTCGTGTTGTACGCCATCCACCCACGATCGATCGCAGTCAGTACCGGGAACCAAATCCCCCAGGTGATCGCGTAGGCACCGATGAAGAACGCGAGGACTGGGTGCTCCTCGATCCGCTGGCGAATAGAATGCATACGACTCATAGTAGATCACAACCCCTCGTCGTCTACCTGAAGCAGCTTGGCGGTGTACCGGGCGTGGAATCGGGCGAGGCTGTTCAGGAGGTTGAGCGCGACGAATAGGAACACGACACCGACGACGGAAGCCACGAGTGCCTCGGGGAACGTGTCGACGACCCATGGGCCGACGGTGTAGTCGCCGTCGACGACCACCCCACCGACTCCGAGGATCACATCCGGATCGTCGTAGATGAACGGGGCTGCCAGGAACGCACCCGTAACGGCACCACTGACGGTGAGTGCGACGAACGAGAGCAGTCCGAACCCGAACTTCGCCAGCACGAGGACGACACTCGTCCAAGTTGTCCGGGCCGTTACGAGTCGCTTGACAGCGTCGACGAACCCGTTCCCCGGGAAGACGAGCCCGCCAGAGATGTCGAACTCTGCGAGGAACGTCGGTACCGAGGCGTTCACGCCGCCGAGGTATCTGGCCAGCGCGGCTTCGAAGCCAGCGACAACCGTCGCAGCAAAGAGCGTCACGAGGAGGATCGGCAGCCCGATCCACGTGATAAGCAGCCCAAAGCCGAGCGCCACGCCGAAGACGAGACCGACGAAGTACACGAGTCCGAGCGGGAACGCGAGGGCGAGATACAGGAGGTTCTTGTACGTCTGTACCCGGAGGGGAGCACCGAGGTTTCGCCGGAGGATGAGAGAGAGCGTAGACTCAGCCGCTCCCGAAGCCTGGTTGGAGGCGGGATTTGAGGCCATCACGAATGGATATGTGAATTCAAAATACATTACATCAAGGGGCGGTTCTCGGCCCGCGGGACCAGGGAGTGCACTCTATTTTGCTGCTAGTTCGACTATCTAGCATGGTCGAACGAACCGAACTCAAGAATGCAGCCATCGGCGCAGTAGTAACGATCGTCCTCTCGTTCACGGGCTTCTCGGCACTGCTCGGCGGGGCGATAGCAGGCTACCTACAGAAGGTGCCCCCGAAGCGCGGTGCGAAGACCGGAGCCATCTCTGGTGGTATCGCGGTCGTTCCGATACTCCTGGTGCTCATTCTGGGCTTCGGGCTCTTCCTCTGGCAGCCTGGAGCGCTAGGAGTTCCCGGTGGCGTGGAACTCGCCATCATCCTGTTGGTCATGTTCCCGCTGCTGTTCGCCTGGATCATCGGGTTGAGCGCGGTCGGCGGCTATGTGGGCGCGTATCTCTATTCGAACGCGCAGTCGACGAGCCGTGAATCGGGAGCTCCGAGGGAGCAATAAGCACGTTAGAGGGGGTGTTTCTGATGAAAAACGCTGGTCTGGATTCACACAACGCCGAACCTCTCACGTTTCGAGCCGGACTTCCCCTCCTGGGCGTGTTTATCGCGTTCATGGCGATCTTTCTTGCTGGCTGGACCGCTTACGTCACGCCGACACTCCAGCACGTGTTTGGGTTGTCATCGACCGATCCGTGGCGAGTCGTCCTCAACGTATTTCCCGGGGCGATCATGCTGAGTGTCGGGTACGGCGTCCTCCGCCTGGAAGGCATCCGTTCTCGGGACGTCGGCTTCTCGTGGCCGCACGCTCGGTCGGGGACGGCCTGGTTCGTCGGCATCATCGTCGTGTTGAACGTGCTTCTCCTCTTGGTCGCAGTCGTCACGGGGGGTCAGTTGTCGTGGAGCTACACGGATCTAACACCCGTCCTGATCATCGTGTACGCCCTCATCAACTGGATCTTCGTCGGTATCGCAGAAGAACTCGTCGCCCGAGCCTACATGCAAAACAAACTGATTGCGCTCCTCGGCGGTGGACAGGATCGGTTCAGGAAAGCCCTCGCGATCGTCGTTGCCGCAGTGTTGTTTGCCCTCTGGCACGTCCCGCAGCGACTTCTCATTGGCGGGCTCGACGTCTCCCAGCTTCCTCTGAACCTCCTTCTGTTGCTCGTGGCGGGGCTCGTCTTTGGAGTCCTCTACGAGACGACCCGGAACGTAATCTTCGTCGGACTGCTGCACGGTGCGTACAACTTCGCGCCGATCGTGGCTAACGTTCGGTACGCTACTGAGGGATCGGCGGATATTCAGTTCCTTCTGCTCCTCGCCGTGGCTGGCCCTGTCGTAATCGGGGTCTGGGGATACTACCGATGGGCACACGACCATCGAACGAGCGATTTTCGACCACCGGTCGCCGGGTGAACGGCTCATGTCCAATATTTCGACGTTCACACGCCGGCATCCGATACTCGCGTACGCTGCCACCGCGTACACGTTTTCTTGGGTGGCGTGGGGACTGCAGTACCTCCAACCCAACCCGATGGGACCCGTCGGTACCCTTCTGTTCCTGCTTGGTGGGTTGGGACCGTTATTCGCAGGAGTGATCGTCGCCAGGCTCGTCGGTTCATTTGACGAGTTCCGAGACCGTTTGTTCCGCTGGCGTATCTCACCTGTCTGGTATGCTGTCTCGATTGGAGTCCCGCTCGTTGTTCTCGTCACCCTCGTTGCCATTGACTCGGTACTCGCCGACGGTCAGCTTCGACTCACCGGACTCCAGCCACTCACCACTCTTCCTGGTGCCATCCTGATTGGCCTCGTGCTCGGTGGACTCGAGGAACCCGGATGGCGCGGGTTCGCCCAGGCGCGTCTTCAGAAACAGCATAGTGCGCTTGCCGCAAGCGGTATCGTCGCGGTCATGTGGGTGGTGTGGCATCTCCCGCTATTCGTACTTCCGGGGACGTCCCAGTCGGAGTTCCCGTTAGTTCCATTCGCCGTGATGGGTCTAACGCTCGCAATCATATTCGCGTGGCTATTCAACAGTGCTGGCGGTAGCGTCCCGGTTGTAGTCCTCGCTCATGGCGCATATAATGGCACACTCGGGTGGTCAAGATTGCTCGAACCCGGCAATCAGTCGCTGGCTATCTTGATTGTTGGACTCGGACTAATCTCGGTCGCGCTGGTGTTCGTCTCTGGCCCCTCGACGCTCTCAACCAGTCCCGAATCGCGCTCGGAACCGTCGAATCCAGTACGATGAAACGTCCCCTCAATCTCATCGAACCGGTCGTTGGCACGGGCGCCACACGGGTCGGCCATCTACGGTGGTACTAGAACCTTCCCGAACGATGAGAGCAGGGACGCGAGTTTTTGTAATCTAGAGTGGAACTCTACGCTAGAGACCGACCATGACCTCCCTCCACAGCTTCGTTCGGAACCATCGCTTCTCGACGTTCGTCGTCCTCACGTTTGCCATCTCATGGGGTGGTGTGACTGCGCTCTATTTTGCCGATGTCGATCTCGGAAGTAGTGCCGGGCAAGGCGTTGGCACTATCATCTTCATGGGAGCCCCTGCCTTCGCGGCGATCACACTCCTCCGTTTTCGCCGAGTGTCCATTCGGAAGGGATCTGGTATTTACCTCGGGCGCATCCGGTGGGTTGCCCTTGGGTGGGTAGCACCGGTTGGACTGACCGCCGCGATGATTGGCGTCGGTCTCATACTTCCGGATACCACATTTACGACTGACTATTCGGCGTTCTTGATTGAACTCGGTTTCACAGAGGCAGAAGCCGTGGACACTATCGCAGAATTGGAGACGACCGGCGTTCCGGTAGTGATTCTCTTGACCGGTCTAGGACTCGTCCTCGGAGGAACGCTCTTTGCGCTCGCCGCCTTCGGCGAAGAACTCGGCTGGCGGGGGCTGTTGCTCTCGGAGTTGGCACCACTCGGATTCTGGAAACTGTCGCTCTGGACGGGCGTAATCTGGGGAATCTGGCACACCCCGCTCATCCTTCTCGGGCTCCAGTTCCCGGACGAGCCAGTGATCGGGGTCTTCACAATGACTATTGCGACCCTGGCTTGGTCGCCGATATACACATACCTGACCGTCCGGGCCCGGTCGGTGCTCGCCGCGACGTTTTTTCATAGATCATTCATTTTTGGTGTATTCACGTCAGTATTCCTGACAGGTAGGGGAGAACTCGTGATTTCTCCCTTTGGAGTCATCGGAATCGTGTCCGCACTGTTTGGCATTGCAGCGTGTGTAGCACACGATCGGCTTCTCGCTGACGAACAAATCACGATGGGTGAACCACTGAGCCCCTGGTCCCGCACTGAAGCGTGAAACTGCAGTGGTCGTTTGAAGAAGTAACGGAAACGTACGCCGCTACCCGTGGTCGTGAGGGCTTCCATCTGCCAGCCGAACGGGATCCCCTGGGTCACAGCGGGGACGGCTCGGAACACGGTCGTCGAGATTCGTCCCGGCCGGGAAGTGTCGACGTGTTTGAAGACCCGTGGCGTCGTCTCTTTACGTATGAAGGCTTTTGGCGCTCCTCGACCAGAGGCCGAAATACACCAGGAATTCCCGGCATACGGCCCGATTGAGGCCATCCTTGGGTACGTGCTGTTCTACGTCTTGGTCGATCGCGCGACGCCGGTCGTCGTCGAGACATTCAGCGAAACCGTGCTCGACCTGTCGCCGTCGTTCCTCCAGTTCGGGCTGGCGATGGCACTGTGGTTCGTCCTCGCCGTGACTGCTGTCGACCAGGTGCGTCGTCAGCTGGCGGCACTCGGACTCGTCTCTTATGATGAGTATCAGCTCCGAGTGTGGTCGCGAGTGACACCCTCATCGCTGCGAACCACGGGCTACCTCGTAGCTCTCGTCGTCGGGGGTGGCGTCGCGGTCCTGACCTTCCAGCGTGCGGTCGAGACACTGGTGTCGCTAATCCCCCTTTTCGCCACAGTGGATCCTGCTAGATTCGACATCATCGGTCTTCTCGCGATGGTCGCGTTTTTTGTCGCGTACGGTATAGCTACCCATTCTCTGGACAGGCTGGTCATCGGGGCGATTCACGCGCTCTCAGCGGACTGAACTGATCTCCGAACGTAGCTACTGACGACCAGCAAACGATAAACCGACACGAACTAATCGACATCGCGACGGTCCGACTGAGTGCTCTCTTCCTTGGTGAGACGAAGTTTTTCGTTCGATCCGTCGACGCTCCGGCGCTTGTTGACGCCACCATTGAGACGATGCCACCGGTCGACAACATCGACGACCCGAGCACTGCTGGTCGGCACGATGTCGTGGTCGACACTCCGCTGAGGGAGTTCGAGACTCCGTTTCTGTCCTGGCAGTGACTGGGGCCGGAGTACCCGACGCTCGTGTATCATTACGGCAGCGGAGAGCGACCGTTCGATGTAGGACGGTTCAGCACGACCTCATTTCGGCGACTGTTCCTCACACTGGGGGAGGATCTCCCCACTCAATCTGATCGCGCCAGCCGACTTCCTCGCCAGCGACGCTCGTGACCAGCACGTAGACGAACCCGATAACCAGGATCGGTGGATCGGGGATCGACAGCGCGAGGCTCCCACCGGGTGACCGGTAACCGCCGACGGCGAGCAGCAACAGCATGGGACTGAACGCGAGGACGAGCAGGTACCAGCCGAGACCGGCCCGCCAGTCGACGAGTCTGGTTCCGAGGTCACGGAGTCCCTGCTCGCCGGTGAGGACGGCCGTGAGGACGAGGCCGACGATAGTGGGTGCGAAGCCGCCGATTTTCTCGATGGGCCTGGCCTTGACGAGACCGAACGCGACCGGCCACCAGATTCCCCAGGTGATGAGAACGGTGACACAGACGAACGCGGGGACTGGCCGCTCTCGAACGACCGTCTCGATCCGATCGGTTCGTCGCGCCACTTCCCGTCACCCCCAGATGGAGTTCACGACGAGTGCCAGTTTGTTTGAGCAGTAGTGCGCCACGATTGGAGCCACGAGCGTCCGTGATTTCATGAACAGGAGGCCGTAGAGCAGTCCTTTCGCCGTCTGCTATGTCAGTCGTCCCAGTGCGATGATCGGATCGCCGCCGTCGGCCACCCAGAAGAAGCCAAAGAAGTCGTTTGGCACGTGACTGAGGCCGAACAGGACGCCCGAGGTGATCCACGCACGCTCCTGGGTGACGACCCGCTCGAGTTTCGTCTGAAGAACACCTCGGAAGAGAAATTCTTCTTTGAACACCGGCGTGTAGAGGCCGAGCAACAGTGCGGCGGCCGATTCGGTCCCGCTGAAACCGAACGCGAGTGGTGCGAGACCGAAGAGGACACCGACGCCGACCAACAGAAGCGTGGGTCGCCAGGCGACCGGTCGTCGAAACCCCAGGTCGGCGAGCGATCGACCGTGGACGCCGAGTTCGAGGACTGCGGGAACGACGACTGCTGTCAGCGCACCGAGCAGGAACACGAACCCGAACGTCTGACCGCCGATACTGGCGAACACGGGGTTGTAGGAAAGCACGTCGCGGAAGAGCAAAATCGGGTACGTGACCGCGCCGGCTGTCAGCGCAAACAGAACCCCGACCTCGAGGAGTTCGCGACGACGCTCGATTGTCGAGGGCAGGCGTTCCGGATAGGGCCCGCCCCAGCGGCGGGCGATGTCGACGAACGCGAGTGCTCCGAGCGCACCCCCGAAGAGCTGTACTGCCGAAGTCATTGTCGCGATGTGACGAACCCATGAGTCATGAAACCACGCCTCCCCCGAAGGGGATGTCGGTTCCTGCCCAGTGAGAACCACCAGCAGCAGTTATCGTCTGGTCGATCGTCTGTTCGTCTGGTGAATGCGATGGACAGGCAACTCCGCCGGTGGCACGTCCTCGCGACAGTCGCCGTCCTCGTTCTCGCCGCCGTCTCGTCACTGGCCGGACTCTTCCGGCCGGGTCACTACCGCGCCGCACCCGGCATCGTCGAATCCTACCGGATGCAGGACCTCACGATCCTCGTCGTCGGGATTCCTGTCCTGGCGGTCGGACTCTGGTACGCGATGCGGAGCTCGCCCCGTGGTCGCATCGTCTGGCTCGGTGGGCTGGCGTACATGACCTACATGTGGGCCTCGATCGCCGTGCAGATCCCGTTCAACGCGTTCTTCCTCGTGTACGTCGCGCTGTTCGGCCTCTCGCTGTTCACGTTCGTCGGCGGGATGGTGACGACCGATGCCGACGCGATCCGCGAAACACTCGATGGGCACCTCAACACGACACTGTACAGCGTGGCGCTCGTGGTCATCGGCCTTGGACTGGGCGCTCTCTGGCTCTCGGACGTCGTACCGCCACTGCTCAGCGGAACGGAACCGTCACTGATCGAAGAGTCGGGCCCGCAGGCGATGGTGACACACGTCATTGACCTCGGGGTCGTCGTCCCGTCGATCTTCCTCTCGGCCGCGTGGCTGTTCCGGGAACGCACCTGGGGCTTCGTCTTCGCCGGTGTCGAACTGGTCCTCGGCGCGACCCTCGCTGCCCCGATCGGGATCATGACGATCGTGTTCATGGCTGGCGACACTGTCACCATCAGCCCCGTGGCGGCGTTCTTCACGTTCCTGCCGATACTCGTCTCCACGTTGTTGGCCGTTACATACCTCCGTTCGATGGGACGACGACCGGAGCCATCGACAGAGAGTGATCGCGGTCACTCCGTCTGAGTGGGCGATTCATCACGGGAGGGACGGTCCGGGATCGCTGTGGAGAGCTGCTCGGTTACGCTATCTGTCGGGTATCCGCTTCCGATTCTCGACTGACGGACGTTTTCGAGAGCCGCCCGCTCGCCACTAGGACGATGACTACGAGTGCGAGCGCCGGGAGCTGGAACGGGAACATCTCGTCGGCGAGCCCCAGGAACTCGCCGCTCAGGTTCATCACCGAGTGTATCAGCAGGACCGCGAGGATACTCCGGTCCGTGTTGTTGTAGATCCAGACGAAAACGAGCGTGTGCAGGACGATACTCGGCAGCCACCACCACAACTGGGGATCGTAGCTGGTGTTCGCGTAGTAGCCCGGAAAGAAGACGAATGCAGCGTGCCAGGCGGCCCACGTGCTCCCGTTGATGACGCCGGCGACGAGCGGACTGAAGCGTTCCTGGAGTCTATC
Source organism: Halobellus limi (assembly GCF_004799685.1). Lineage (NCBI taxonomy): Archaea > Methanobacteriati > Methanobacteriota > Halobacteria > Halobacteriales > Haloferacaceae > Halobellus > Halobellus limi. The sequence continues at coordinate 47,708 of NZ_CP031314.1, read as the reverse complement.
GAGGTAGTAGCCCCGGAGTCCGGTCTCCTCGATGGCCGGGAACAGCAGGCCGAGTGCCAGCATGAACCCGAGTGTCGCGGGGTCGGTCAGGACTGTCCAGACGACGGTGATCGGTCGGTCGGTGACGCCCAGCGCGATTGCAGCCCCGGCGGTGACGAGATTGAAGACCGGCCAGAATACCAAGATGACGACCCACCACTGCACGGAGATCCGCCGCACGTCGACGAGCCGTCGACCCAGGTCACCGACCCGTTCCTTGCCACCGGTGAGCCAGGCCATCGTGAGACCGGCGAGCAGCGGACTCGCCCCACCGACGAGAAACAGGATCAGGTTGGTCCCTTCCCAGACGGACGTGTTCGAGCCGAAGATTGGGGCCCAGAACAGGTACGCCCACCCGAGATAGAGGACGGGGAACCCCCACGGTGTGCTCAACCGTGCCAGCGTTCTTATCCGATCAGTCATCGGCACCATCCTGCTCTCCCTCTCGAACTGTATTGTATCGCCGACATGGGAACACGGACGTCCATCGGAAGCAAGGAAACCACCGTCAGTGCTACGCGGTTCGCCCCTGCTCGAGGAGCTCCCGGATGCGGCGGAGTTCGCCCAGCATCTCGGTGGACTCCTCACCCTCGTCTGTCCGGGACTCGACTGTTTCCACGGTGTCTTCGCCTTCGGTCGCCTTCGCGGGCCGCTCTCTGACCCGGTCCAGAATCTGTTCCTGGATGTCCTCGAAGTCACTGACGCCGCCGATGGTCAGTTCGGCACCCATCTGGCCACCGTACCCCGCGGTGTGGATACCGACGGCCCCGGCGTTCACGAAGCGCTCGATGGGGCCCTGCGAGATGCCGACGTTCGTGATCCGGTTGTACGGCACCGTGGTCTTCTGCTGGAAGAAGACACCACGGCGGTACTCGACCTCGTCGTCGGTAAAGCGGTAGCCAGCGGTCCGGTAGAACGCCGGAATCCACCACGTCAGGTAGCCGAAGGCGACCAGCGCGATCGCGGCCCCGACCAGCGGTACCAGCGGGTTCATCTCGAAGAGAACACCAGTGACGGCGAGGAGACCGGCGACGGCCAGTACAATCGCGAGCGCGATGACCTCGAACGTGAAGTAGTAGCGGCGTAACTGTTCGGGCTGGAACCACTCGTTCTGGGGTCTCATACATAGAGAGATGTGCTGCGAGATAATGAGAATAGACCGACACTCTCACCGGGTGAGAATCTACTGTCCGATGTCGACATTCTCGGTCCGCGAGAGCAGCCGCGCCATTATATGTGATTTCGACGCCACGTTGTCGGTATGTCCTCAACGACCAGTGAGAGCCGTCACCCCTCGCGTCGAGACCTCTCTGCCCCCGTCGTCGTCGGCTTGTTCGTCGCACTGTTCGGATCACCGCTGCTCGGTCGACTCGACCTGCCACGCTGGGCCGACGCGACCGCGACGCGGTCGTTTCTGGCGAACTCACTCTCGACCTGGGTTCTGGTCGGTCTGGTCCTCGCGATCGTGCTATACTGGGAGAACCGCCGACTGGATTCGATCGGACTCCGAGCACCGACTCGCAGGGAAGCAGCCGTCGGACTCGGTGCGGGCGTCCTTGGAGTCGTCCTCGGCCTGCTCGCGACCGGTATCGCCGTCGTGACACTGCAACTCGAGCAACCGGAAACGCTGTCGGCCCTCAGCCAGCTCTCGCTGCCGGTCCAGCTGATAATCGTCGTGACAGCCGTGGTCACCGAGGAGATCCTCTGGCGTGGCTACCCCATCGAACGCCTGACCGAGGTGACCGGCAGCGTCTGGATCGCTGCGGCTGTCAGTGGAATCGTCTTCCTCGCCGTCCACTTCCCTGCCTGGGGGCTGGTCGGTGCAATCCCGCAGGCAGTATTCACTCTCGTCATCGTGGGCGTCTACGTCTGGTCGCGGAACGTGGTGGCCTGTATGCTCGCCCATGGCGTCATCAACGTCGTCATGATTCTCGTGTTGCCAGCGCTTCTTTGAGAGAGCTTTTCTTCCCCTCCCTTCCCATCGTGTGAGAACGTTCACACGTTATTTGCGAGTGGTCCACGAACGGAACTGTGAGTATGATAGCCGACTTTCTCGCGAAACTGCCGCCCGAAGTGCGTGATCGATTGCCCGACAAACTCCCTGGCGTGAGAGATCGGGTACACAGTACGGAGTCGGTGACGTATGCGTTCGACCTGAACACGCTCGACTACTTTTTCTCGATTCTGCTGAGCTTTCAGACGTACGGTGGGAGTGAGGTCGGCGAGTCTTTCACCGTCGCCTCCCGTATTGATGAAACAGACCTCGATACCTGGGAAAGTGAGTGGCAGGCGTTGGCAGAGCGCGTTGAGACGCGGGCCAACAAGTGTCTCAACGACGGGCACGAGGTGAGTGCTGCTGAACACTACTTCAGAGCCTACACGTATCGCCGGGCGTCGGTCGGGCTATGCGATCCGCAGTCCGATTCAGAGTTCAAGACGGGATACGAGCGGGGCCGCGAGTGTTTCAACACGGCAGTCGACTGTGTCGACGACCCGATCGACCGTGTTGCGATCCCATTCGAGAACGCGGAGCTGCCCGGTTACTTTCTCCCTGCCGAGGGAACTGCCGAGCAGACGAAGACACTCGTCATGCTCGGCGGGGGCGACACGTTCGTGGAGGACACGTACTTCATGATCGCACCTGCGGCACGGAAGCGTGACTACAACCTGCTCCTCGTCGATCTCCCTGGGCAGGGCATCCTCCCCGATGAGGGGCTGACGTTTCGCCCCGACGCTGAACGACCGTTCGGTGCAGTGCTGGATTGGCTTACCGATCGCCCCGAGGTGGACCCCACTCGACTCGGCGCCTTCGGCGTCAGCTTCGGGGGCTATCTCGTCCCGAGAGCGGCTGCACACGACGACCGCATCAACGCCTGTGTCGCGAACAGCATCATTCTCGACTTCGCAGACGTCTGGCTCGCGAACAATGCGCAGTGGCTCGCCCGACTGGAGGACACACCCGTCATGGACCTCCTCCCACGTATCGCGAGACCGGACCTCAGGCTCGTCCTTGAGTTGATGGATCAGTACATGTGGCGCTTCGGGGCAGATTCGATCGAAGAATTGCTCGCTGTCTCTGAGGAGTTCACTATCGATCCCAGTGCAATCGACTGTCCGACGCTCCTGATCTCCGGCGAACAGGAGTACGAAGACCACGAGGTCTTCGGCCCTTGGCAGGACGAGGCACTCTCGGCGATCGATCACCCGGACGCCGATCTGGAGGTCCTTCCGACTGACCTGGGTGCGAGTTCACACATGGGAGCCGGGAACCTCACCTTGATGAATCAGATCGTGTTCGACTGGCTCGACGACGTACTCGCCTGAACGATGCTCGCTCTCCTCAAGAACCTCCTCTGGAACGACGGGACGCACCGTCTCCGACTCCCGTGGCGACTGCTCGTGTGGCTGGGTCTGCTCGTCAGCCTCGGTCTCCTGGCGCAGATTCTCATCGTCCTGATTCGGAGTCCGTCAGCGGAACCACTGCTCGTCCTCGTCACGCCGGGACTGTCACCCGACCGGGCACTAATCGCCGTCCTCAACGTCGTCTTCCTCGCCTCGCAGCTGGTGGTGATGGTCGGAAGCGTGTACGTCGCCGGGCGATACCTTGACCGCCGGCAGTTCCGGGACTTCGGCTTCCACCTCGACCGCCAGTGGTGGATCGACCTCAGCTTCAGACTCGCGCTCGGGGCCGTTCTGATGACGGGCATCTTCCTCTTCGAGTTGCTGGTCGGCTGGGTCACGATTCGAGATCTCGTTTTCGTCGCTCGCGCCGAATCCCCATTCTGGCCGTGGTTTCTCTGGGCGTTCGTCTCGTTTGTCGCCGTGGGTATCTACGAGGAACTCCTCTTTCGCGGGTATCTCATCACGAACCTCGCGGAGGGTCTCACGTGGTCCGAGCAGGTCGGACGGGCAACCGCGGTCGGCCTCGCAGTGCTCGTAACCTCGCTTTTTTTCGGCGTCGCCCATGCCGGGAATCCGAACGCGACGCTGGCGAGTACGGCTGGCATCGTCGTCGCTGTACTCATGCTCGCGGGTGGGTATGTCCTGACCGGTGAACTGGCGATCCCAATCGGCATCCACATCACCTGGAACTTCTTCCAGGGGCCGGTCTACGGCTTCCCCGTTAGCGGGACGAACGGCGGTGTCGCGCTCGTCGCGACCGAGCAGTCGGGCCCGACCGTTCTCACCGGCGGGAACTTCGGCCCCGAAGCCGGCATCATTGGCCTCGTCGCCGCCGGTATCGGCCTCGTGCTCGTCGCTCTTTGGGTCAGGTGGCGTGACGGCCGCCTCCGGTTTCCAACCGAACTCACGACGCCCGAACGACGATGAGCAGCGTGCTGCTCCGGGCAATCGTCTGTGTTGTCCCAGAGGTGTGGTCCGGGCTGGCAGGTTCCCGTCTCGTGAGAACCGGCCTTCGTGCCTATCGTGTCGGCCGTCCAACGTGAGGGTGTAATCGAGATGCAAACTGAAGAGGCGGGTCCCGAAACCACAGCAAGCTCGACGAAGTCTGGGGCCGACCGTCACTGGGACGTTCTCCGCGTCGTGCTGGGGGTGATGTATCTGCTGGGCGCACTCACGCACGTCCTGCTTGGCGTCCTCGCTCCCGAAATCTATCCGCAATTCGCGAATCAGGCGCTCGTTGCCCCCTACACGGACCTCTGGCAGTCGCTCGTCGTCCCGTATCTCGCGATTCTGCAACCGCTGGTAACTGTCTTCGAGGTCGGCCTCGCAGTCGCCCTCTGCTGGCGTGGCCGTGCTGTCCTCCTAGGCCACGCTGCTGGTGCCGTATTTCAGGCTGGACTGGTCCTGTCCGGGCCCTGGGGCCCGATCAACGCCGCCCTCGCGCTGGTTCACGTCGCCGCGCTCCATCGATCGTATCCGAGTACAGTTCTCGATCTTGTTCGCCGAGGTGAGACGGGTACGTAGCCCTCAAGAGTGACGAGCCAACGGATAGCGAGTCGTTCTCTCGGGCCGTCTCTGATTCGTTCTCACCGAACGGGAAGCGCCGTCTCGATTTATATCATTATCTAGCCAACAGTAGTACGGTGAACAATACATGAGCCAACTCGAATCTACAGCTGAGCCAGTAATCTCGATTCGGGGGGTGGCGGTCGCGCCCCGAACACTGGCGGGTATCTGCTTCTTCGCACTCGCTGCACAGTTCATGACAGTGATCATGCTCGCGGCGGCGATGGTCCCCGGCTATGATTTCCGTGGGGGTGCCATCAGTGACCTCGGAGTGTTTCCCGAGACGGCACTCCTGTTCAACGCCTCGCTGATCTTGGTCGGCGTGCTGAATCTGGCAGGTGGATACTTCTTCTACCGCAGCCACGGGAAGCGCTGGCTCCTCGCGGTCTTCGCGCTGGCGGGCGTCGGTGCGATCGGCGCCGGCCTCTTCCCGCTGGACACCGGCGGCCTCCACGGCCTGTCGGCACTGCTCGCGTTCGTCTTCTTCAACGTGCAGGCCATCGGGAGCGCGACTCGCCTCGGCGGCGTCATGCGGGCACTGGCCGTCCTGGCTGGCGTGCTCGGACTCGTCTTCGTCGTGTTGATGGCGCTCGGTGACGGTGGGAACACCGCCGCGTTCGGCCCCATCGGGCACGGCGGCACCGAGCGGATGATCGTCTACCCCGTGATGCTCTGGCTGGTCGCCTTCGGCGGCTACCTGCTCGGGGAGCGCGAGCAGGCGACTGTCTCCACTCGGTAGGTCGAATGTTCGAGCGACGAATACGTCTCCTCGGCGCGGTCGCACTCGTCGTCACACTCCTGAGCGCGCCGCTCGTCGCGACAGCCACTCCGGTTCCCGACTCGACTGCGACGCCGCCAGCCCACGTATCCACACCGACCGAGCAGGTCGCCCTGACGAACCAGACGGAGACCGGGGCGTGGCTCGACGAGACGATGGCCCACCAACTGGAGGAGTACAACGTCCCGGGCGCGGCCGTCGTCATCGTCAGCGACGGCGAGGTGGTTCTCGCGAAGGGGTACGGGTACGCAGCTCTCGATTCTCAGCGACCCGTCGACGCCAACGAGACGGTGTTCAGCGTCGGCTCGACCGGCAAACTCGTCACGTGGACGGCCGTGATGCAGGGCGTCGAGGACGGACGGCTCGAACGCGACCGCGACGTGAACGAGTACCTGACCGACTCGGCAGTCACGGTCCCGGACACCGACGACGAGCCGATTACGTTGAATCACCTCGCCACCCACTCGGCGGGCTTCGAGGACATCTTCAGGGGGATGGTCACGGACGACCCCGACGAGATACGGCCGATGGATGAGATTCTCGCCGCGCACCGGCCGGCACGCGTCAGGCCGCCGGGCCAGTTCGTCGCGTACTCGAACTACGGGACGGCCCTGGCCGGACACGTGCTCGCCGAGCAGTCCAACGCGAATTTCACCGAACTGGTCGACGAGCGCATCTTCACGCCCCTCGGGATGGCCGACACGACCTACGCCCAACCGCTTCCCGCCCGACTGGAGCCTCGCCGCGCCATCGGATACACGCACCAGAACGGCGAGTACCAGGCTCACGACCCCGTGATCTGGACACTGCCGCCCGAGGGTGGGTCGCTCCGCACGACCCCCATTGACATGGGGCAGTTCATGCTCGCCCACCTGAACGAGGGCGAATACGGCTCGGAACGCATTCTCGAGGCCGAGACGGTCCGTGAGATGCACCAGCGACAGTTCACGAAGTCCGAAGCGGTCCCGGAACTAAACGGGATGGCCTACGGCTTCATAGAGATGGACCGCAACGACGAGACGATCGTCGGCCACTGGGGCGACACGCCCCGCTTCAAGAGCCTGCTAGCGCTCTACCCCGAGCGCGACACCGGCCTGTTCGTTGTCTACAACAGTCCCGGCGGCGGTCCCGCCCGGTTCGAACTCCTCCAGGCGTTCACGGACCGGTATTACCCGCGGTCGGATACGCCAGTTGTGGAACCACCGGACGGTGCCGCGGAGCGAGCGCGCGACCTGACGGGTGACTACCGCTCGCTGACAGTGTCTGCGTCCTCCTGGGAGCGCGTTCTCGGCGTGATGACACGGACCTACACCGTCGGAGCCACCGAAGAGGGGTACCTGACCACCAGTCGCCTCGGCGAACCCACTCGCAGATGGGTCGAACGCCGTCAAGGGGTGTATGAGGAGGTCGGCGGGAGCGACACGCTGGTCTTCCGGTTCGACGAGGATGGCCGCGCGACCCACATGTTCCGACACGCCTTCGGGCCCGCCACCTACGAACGCGTCCCGTGGTACGAGAGTCTCACGGTGCTCCAGGCTGTCCTCGGCGGGGGCGTTGTGGCCTTCCTCTCCGTCCTGTTGCTCTGGGTCGGTGGTCCGGTGTGGCGACGATGGCGAGGCGGTGACCTCCCGACCGGCCGCGAGCGGGCGGCCCGCTGGCTGCTCGGCGTGGTGAGTCTGCTCTGGCTGGCAGTGCTGGTCATCTTCCTGCTGGCCTGGATCAACTTCGACGCCGAAGCCGCCTCGCCGTCGTTCGCACTCCAGACCGGCAAGGTCCTCAGATGGATCGCCCTCGCTGGGACGGTCGGTGCCGTCGTCGCGACCGGGTTCGCGTGGCGCGACGGCTTCTGGACTCGCTGGGCCCGGCTCCACTTTTCTGTGGTGACGGCGCTCGCACTCCTGTTCGCCTGGCAACTGTCCCTGCTCGGGATTCTACCACTGTAAAGACTCGAGATACATGATTTCAACACCAGCAATCGACCGAGGGAGTATCGAACCATGAGACAGCAGTTTCGCGAACTCGTCGACGCCCATCCCGTCGCGACGTTCTTCGCGCTCGCCTACGCCATCTCCTGGCTGGCGTGGCTCGGTCCGGTCCTCGGACTGGCCGAGCCGATACGGACGCTCGGATTCATCGTCGGGGGCTACGGCCCGGCGCTCGCGGCCCTCGTCGTCGTGTGGGTGGGAAGCGACTCAGTCCGGGCGTGGGCACGCCAGATCGTCGACTGGCGCGTCGCGCCGCGGTGGTACGTCGCCGCGCTCACCATCCCGCTCGTACTCATCGCACTGACCAGCGTGGGCCTCGAACTCGTCGGCACGTCCGTCGATCCCGGACTCCTCTCTGATCGCGTCTCGCTCGTGATCGTTTCCTTCGTCAGCATCGCACTCGTCGGCGGCGGCAACGAAGAACCTGGCTGGCGAGGGCTCGCACTCCCGAAACTCCAGGAGCGATACGCACCGGTGTCTGCGACCCTCATTCTCGGCGTGGTCTGGGCGCTCTGGCACCTCCCGCTGCTGGCGACCGGTCCCACGACGTTCCACGGACTCGCTGAGTTCGTCGACATAGCGCCGTCGATCGGGGTTCGCATCCTGAACATCGTCGGGATCGCGTTCATCCTGACGTGGATCTACAACGAGACCGGGAGCGTGCTGCTCGCAATCCTCGCACACACCGGGTTCAACACGGCCAACAGTACGCTCGTCCCGCTCCCACTCGACTTCATCAGCGCCGGCGACTCCACGACGATCCTCGTCGTCACGACAGTCGCTGTCTGGGGGATTGTCGCCGTGCTGTTCATCGCCACTCGCGGTCAGTTCGGGTACGAGACCGGGACCGATACAGCAACGACGCAGACTCCCGGTCACAGTTCGGGGGTCCAATGACTGGAGAGGACGGCGGTGGCCCAACTGCTTTCTCGACGCGGGAAGTCGGCGACCCCATGTCCCCGACTACAACCACCCCCTCGTTCGGCCGTCGGTTCGGTATGGCCCTGCTGCTTGGCCTGCCTGGAATCGTGGCGCTCGTCGGCTACATCTACGTCACGACACCGCCGAGTGCCGTCCCGACCGGCCTGTCACTCCCGTTGCTCGCCGTCGTCTCGGCTGTCAACCCACTCTTGCTCCTTGGCATCGCGTGTCTGCTCGGCGCCTACGCAGCACCGCGGGTCGGACTGCGCTCGTACGCGATCGAGGGGACTGGCACCGACGACAGCATCTGGCAGCACCTCCGGCAAGAGGTCGGACTCGCTGTCGGGGTCGGTATTATCGGGGGTATCCTGATCGTCGTCCTCGACGCTGCGTTGATGCCGTTCGTTGCTCAGGACCTGCCACAGTCGGCGATCGGAGCGACGAGACCGACGATACTGACCGTCCTCGGGTACGCGCCCGTCCGATTTCTCTACGGCGGAATCACCGAGGAACTCATGCTCCGGTTCGGACTGATGTCGGTCCTCGTCTTCGCCGGCTGGCGCGTCACCGGCCGCCGTGCGGACGGCCCGCGACCGACTGTCGTCTGGGCAGCGATCGTCGTCGCCGCCGTCCTGTTCGGCCTGGGTCACCTCCCGGCACTCGCCCAGGCAGTCGCCCTCACACCGGCACTGGTCGCCCGGACGGTTCTGCTGAACGCGGTCGCCGGCGTCCTCTTTGGCTGGCTCTACTGGCGGTACAGTCTCGAGGCTGCGATGGTGTCTCACGCCTCGTTCCACGTCCCACTGTTGTTGCTCTCGGTCGTACAGGTCGCCCTGCTCTGACGGGACTGCAATGGGTGACGTCGAGGACGGAGTTGAGCCCCCGGCGACCGTCCCACGCTCCCTCGGTGTGGCCTCCCAGCGGGCAGATAGATTCTCAGCGGACGAGAATAATAATCTGTATTGACACTCTCGGGTGGTGTACCGTCGGATATGATCAGAGAAGTCGTGGAAAGGCGGCGTCTCACCTCGTTTTTCCTCCTCGCATATGCTCTGGCGTGGGGCGTCGAAGCGGTTCCCGACGTTGTCGGGATGACCCAGCCGTCGTGGACGAGCTGGTTCTTCGCCGGCTTCCTGAGCGCGCTCGCACCGTCGGTCGCAGCCGCAATCGTCGTCTGGGCCAGCGACGAGAGCGTCCGCGGCTGGTTCAGGAGCGTCGCGAAAGTCCGCGTCCACTGGAGGTGGTACGTGGCAGCTATCGCCGTCCCGTTCCTCATCGTCTACGCGGCCGGTGTCGTCTCGTGGGCGATCGGTGGCCCCATCGACTGGTCGGCGTTTGAGGTCAGCCCGACGACCATCGTCTTCGGCATCGTCATCGGGACGCTGCTCGGCGGCGGACAGGAGGAGTTCGGCTGGCGCGGGTTCGCCCAGCCCGAATTGCAGGAACGCTACGGCGCCTTCCGGGCCGCCATCGTCGTCGGCGTCTTCTGGGGCCTCTGGCACCTGCCACAGTTCCTGCCCGGGGGCTTCCGCGCCGACTGGGGACCGCTGATGGTCGAGTCGTACTTCGTCGGTATCATCGGATTTTCGGTGTTGCTGGCGTGGGTGTTCAACGGCTCGGGCGGGAGCGCGTGGCTCGCGATGGTGATGCACGGGGCCGACAACGCCACGCAGGGACGGCTCCCGATCGACCTCTCGATCGTCGCGCCCGACGGCGTCTTGCTCCCGTCGACGCTCGTCACGATCAACGTCCCCCACGCCATCCTGACCTGGCTGATCGCGCTGATCATCGTCGGTGTGGTCGGGACAGCCCTCTATCGCGACCGGGTTCGTGGGCATATTGCTGGAATCTCCCCCGCACCGGGAGGTGACTGACCGTGGCAACAATCCAGACGGAGGGGCTGACGAAAGGCTACGGCCAGGACGTCTCCGCCAGCAACGACCTCTCGCTGCCCGTCGAGCCGGGCGAGGTGTTCGGCTTCCTCGGTCCCAGCGGTGCGGGGAAGTCGACGACAAACGTCGTCCTTCTCGATTACCACTCGCAACCGGGTGCTGGACCGTCAGCCGTCTGCCCCCAACTAACCGCTCGACACAACCGATGACCACTGAAACAGTCCTCGACGACGCACAGACACGAACCGACTCGTCCATCGACCACTCGTTCACCCAGACGCAACTCCGACGCGGCGGAATCATCCTCCTCGGGTTCGTCGTGATGCGTGCGCTCCTCTGGGGTCCACTCTGGACGCAGCCGACGCCCGCCGACCCGCTCCAGTACGGCGGACTGGTGCTCGTGACGATCCTCGTCGGCTCGGTCGGACTGGTCTACCTCGGGTTCATCCGCTGGGTCGGCGTCGACATCGTCTCCTGGTGGGTCGACCGCGAGCACCTGTTCCGAGACATCGCGTGGGGTCTCGCCGGGTTCGTCCTCGCACTCGTCGTGACAGCAGGGATCGCCATCGGGTTCCAGTCGCTGCTGGGGCCACGGCCGCCGAACGCACCGGTCGCGGAAGCTCCCTCGCTAGCCGGGACGCTTCTCCTGCTCGTGTTCGGGTTCGCAGTGGCGTCCTTCCAGGAGGAGACGCTGTTCCGTGGCTTCCTCCAGACCGAACTCGCGGACAGATATGGTGAGTGGCCTGCGGTCGTCGTTCAGGCCGGTGCGTTCTCGGTCGCACACGTCGGGTACTACCCGTTCACCGCGTGGTACCTGTTCGCGGCGGCGTTCGCCGGCGGCCTCGTCTACGGGTGGCTCCGGAAGCGTCGTGGACGGCTCCTCGCGCCGGGAATCGCTCACGGGTTGCTGGGGTAACGCCTGGCCGAGAGTGGAGCGCCGGCACTATCACTCATCGGCCGGTGGTTCGAGCCCACTGGCGTCCTCGATGAGTTCGCCGAGTCGCTGCGTGAAGCGCGTTGCCGGTGCGCCGTCGACGACGTCGTGGTCGAACGTCACCGTGAGGTCCAGCAACTCGCGGGTCGCGATCTCGCCGTCGACCACTCTCGGTTTCTGGCTGATGCCACCGACGGTCAACTGTAGCGTGTAGTTCGTGGGACTGACCGCCCACCCCCCACCCTCGCCGAACATCCCCACGGAGGTGACGGTGACGGTCCCCGCCAGGTCCTTCCAGCGCCGGGGAAACCACTGGGGGAGCCGCCAGACGAGTCGCCGGAGAAATCCCGGGAGTCGCAGTGCCACTTCGCCCCACCGCGAGAGTTCTGTCGGGTCCTGGGATTCCTGTGCGGCCCGGATTTCCTCGTGGATCGACCGGACGGACCGTTCGTTCGCCGTCCTGACGACGTGGGGGACGCCCATTCGCTCGCCATCGACCGTCGTCTCGACGAGGACGTTCACGTCGACGTCCTCGAACACGTGGACGCGCCCCCGCCAGTCTCGATACGCGTTGACGTGGGGATGGTCGTCGAGCGCCTGCGCGAGACAGAAGACGAGAAAGGCGGTGAACGAGAGGGATTCTCCCCTCCCCGCTTCGATGGTATCGTCGACGCGCCTCGGTCACGTCGACCTCTATCAGGCCGTGGACGTTGCTCCGCCGGCCTGCGGTTCTCATGTAATCGACCGTCCCTTGCCGACGGGGAGAGAACGGCTCGATCCGATCACCGCGGTCGCTCATATCATGCGTTCTCCGCGCAGAATTATACCTCTTGATGTCCTGCCAGGTCTGGACAGGCGTGAAATATGAAAGTGTCCAGTCAGCTCCGCATCCATACTGTCAACATATTTGCCCACGCTGGGCACATTTCCTTCCAGCTGTGGCCACAGGTCCAGTGCTCACCGAACTCTGGTTGCTGCCACTGTCGTGGGTCGTTCATGACCTCGAGGAGGTACTGATGCGGGACCGCTGGATGCACGGTCGAGAGGAGACGCTCTGGGCGCTGGCCGAGTGATCGCGATTCACTCGACACCGACAAGAGAGTTCGTAGTTGCCGTCCTCGCTGTTGGCTCGCTCCTGTTTGCGATGACGGCGGTCGCGACGCAGCGCCCGACCGGAGTCTGGGGACTCCTGTTCGCGGTGTTCCTCGGTGGCTACTTCCTCCACGCCTTCCTGCACGTCGGCCAGTCCGTTCTCCTGCGTGGATACACGCCAGGCGTCGTTACGGCCGTCGGCGTCGTCGTTCCCGTGTCGGCGTATCTCTACAGGCTACTGTTCGAGACGGGCATCCTAGATGGCAGACTCGCCCTCACAACGGCACTTCTCGGGATTGTCGTGTTCTTCCCGGTCGTTCTGGGCGCACATCGACTCGCCAGTCTCCGCAGGTAACGGCGAAGATCGAATGCGAGACCACGTTCTCATCTGCCGGGAGTGGTGGTCTGGCATTATCTGATGGCGGTTCGAACTGTTAGCTGTGAACTGACTATGGACCCCCTCCGCTCTTTCGTCCGCCGTCGTCGCTTCTCAACGTTCGTTCTGCTCACGTTCGTCCTGACGTGGGTTCCGTGGGGGATCGTCGCCGTTGACCTCCAGACTGGCCGGTCGTCGTTCGTGACGCCACTCATACTGCTCGGGGGATTCGGCCCCTTCCTCGCAGCCATCGTCGTCGCTGCTGCCGGTGGCGACATCCGCTCGTGGCTCGGGAATCTCGTCGACGTGGGAGCGCCACTCTCCGTCTGGGTCGCCGCAGTTCTGGTTCCGATCGTCCTCTACGTCGGCGCGCTCGTGGTGTTTGTCGTCTTCGGTGGCGGGTTCGACCGTGCCGGCGTCCTGCCGGCCGCGGCGATCCCAGCGATCGCGTTCGCGACGCTCATCCGGGGTGGACTGGAGGAACCGGGGTGGCGCGGACTCGCTCTTCCGGTGCTCCAGCGACGCATCGGTGCGCTCCAGGCGAGTCTCGTCATCGGCGTCGTCTGGGCGCTCTGGCACGTCCCCCTGTTCCTGATGCCCGGGAGTTCACAGGCGGGGACGCCGTTCGCACTGTATGCTGCGGTCGTCGTGGGAATCAGTGTCATCACGACGTGGCTCTACAACGCCGCCGGTGGCCGGACGCTCGTCGCCATCGTCTTCCACACGCTCTCGAACGCCGTGTCCGTGACGACCGCCGGCGGCGTCATCGGTGACGAGGTGGCGTCGCAGGTCGCGCTGCTCGCTGTCGTCTGGACTGCCGTGGTGCTCATCGTCTGGCGGTACGATACCGACCGGCTGTCCCCGAATCCGCTCCCGAACGGGGGACTGGACCTCACGCCACCCGTGCCGGGAAGCGACCGCGCTGGTGAGGCCAGCGAGACGCCATCCCGGACGGACAGTCCGGAGTGAGTCCCCAGTGTTCGCGTTCGCCCTCTTCTGTTTTCACCGTCTCAAGCCTGGGCGAGGAATGTCTCGAGTGGCCAGCGCGGGGTGTGCTCGGCTTCCCCGTCGGTGTACCCCAGTCGGAAGAGGTGCTGTGGACGGCCCGCGTCATCCGGCAGGAGGTGCTCGAGCCGTTCCCGCATCTCGGGACGCTCGAGCGTCTGGCTTATGGGATGGACGGCGACGCCCTCAGTGCTGGCCAGGAGCGCAATCCGCTCGAAGGCCTGTCCGGTCCTGACCCGTGCGGTCGGGTCGTCCACCCCGGTCGTCAGCACGGCGACGACTGGTGCGCTCTGAATCAATTTTGAGTTCTTCTTCGCTTCTCGATCGCCGATGTCGAGGTGTGTGACGACGGCCTGTCCGATGCGAGCCGCGAGCCAGGAACTGCCGAGCGCGCCGTTGCCGATCCAGTGGCCCAGTTCCGTTCGGTACTCGGGGTCGTCCATCTGGAGCCGGTCCGCCTCCGCCTGCAACTCGCTGATCGTGCCTTTCGCCTCCGGGTCGTCGACGAAATGGAGCGTGACATCAGTCTCGTGGACAACATCCCGCAGTCGCTCGCGCGTCTCCGGTCCGAGCGCTCGGTCCTCGAACACCTCGTGGCTCGTCGCTCTTGTCGTGAGCGCGTCGACCAGCTCGGGCGGGCTTGGGTTCGCGGGTTCGCCCTTCTCGAGCGTCACCGTCACGACGTTGTCGGCCGATCCGGGGTCGTGATACTCGAGTTCCGGATCGAAACCGAAGTGTTCGGCCGCGACACAGCAGTTCTCGACGGCACAGCCGACACTGATGTACAGTTCTCGCCTGTCCGGGTCGGCGGCGTCGAGCCAGCGAGACTCGTCGGCGGCGATTCGAATCTCGTTGCCACCCACCTCGAACGTCCAGGGCTGGGAGTTGTGACTCGACGGGGCCAGGATGGCGTACCGGAGCAGGAATCTGGCCTGCTCCTCTCGTGTCCCGTCCGTCGGGAAATCGTCGGCTGTGACGTCCCAGACCGATCTAGTGAGAGATGCTGCTGGCATACCAGAGATTTGTCCGCGGAGAGTATAATCGTGACTGGCAGTATCAGCCGGTGGGAATACCGGCTGCGGGGGCCAACCGCGCCCATCCCGGGACCGGCCGTCACAGGAGCCCCGGCGGAGTCAGAGATATGGTGGGACGATCGCCGGCACGAGCCAGAGGACCACGATCCCGACCACAGTCCACCGGAACCGACGTTCGAGTTTCAGGACGGCGAGTTCCGAGAGGACCGCGGCCAGCACGAGCAGGGCGACCGACGACAGGACGACCGTCGTCACGAGCTGGAAGGTGACGAACTGGGTCGACAGCAGGACGAACGCCCCGACGGGACCGACGAGAAACCCGAGGTCGAACAGTGCCGAGCCAACCCGCGAGTCGGCCCACGACCTCGACGACGCGACTCGGTCGAGGAGGAAGCCTATGCCGAGCAACAGGCCGCCCAGCAGGACGTACTTGGTCGCCTGCGCGGGCATCGGGCCGAAGTGATAGACGCGCTGGGAAACCGTCGTGTGCAGGATCACAGTGAAGCCGACCAGCCACACGAGCGCGACGATACCGTCCCGTCGCTGTCGGTCGTCGAGTCGGCTCGCGAGTGCCCGCTTCGTAAGTGCCGTCCCTGCGAGGATGCCCACGAGGCCGAACAGGAACTGATACAGCACCGACCCGATCGACCGGACGGTGATGTCGAGCGTCTCGGGCGGAGACTCACCAACCGACCGGAGCGCCCACTCGGCCGACTCCCGAACCAGCACGGGGTCGTCGGCTTCCGATAGGTGCGTCGCACCCTCGGCGACCGTGACGCGGGTGGCCGTTCCGTTCTCGAACGACCCGACCTGGTGGCCGGGCTGCAGCGCGGTGCCGGTCAGTTGTGCGGAGACGTTCGTCAGCTTGCTCGGTGGCACGAGTGAGTCCTCACTCCCGGTCGCCAGGAGGAGATTCGTGGGGAAGGGCTCGTCCGTCTCGGGCGGGAACCGACCTGCGATGGCGACGACCCCCTCAGTGTCTCGTTCGTAGGCCACCCGATACGCGCTGTTGGCCCCACCCGAGTGCCCGGCGAGCACGAGACGGTCCTCGTCGACTCGTGGATGTGATGCCAGATAGGTTGCCCAGTTCGCGTAGTTGCCGGCTGCCAGCTCGAAGATGTTCGACGTATCGCGTCTGATCTCCCAGTAGATGGGGTTTCCAGTCTCCAGTTCCCGCGTCTGGCCGGCCACGAGGACCGCGAAGCCGTTCGTGGCGAGCGCCGCCCCGTAGTTCGTGTAGAGGGCGGGAGCGGTCCCTGATCCGGCCCCGAACACGATTCCTGGCACCTGTTCGTCCCCGTCGGGGAGGTACAGCGTGGCCGTGGTGATGCGGTCGTCGGCCCGGACGTAGACGTGTTCGACAGTGTAGCCGCTGCCCCCAGCGTTCGGCGTCTGAACAAACGGAACGAGCCAACCAGCAATACCGCCCACGGTTACCACGAGAAGCACGGCGGTGACGTACGCGGCAGGAACCCTGGACTTCATGTTCTCCCATTGGTTGCTGAGGCTACAGTAATAGCGACTGTTCTCACCCCCTGGGAAACGGTCCTGTATCGGATGCGAGACACCAATAGGGGACCGCACGTCCGTTACTGAGGACAGCCAGCTACGGCGGCCCTTCTCGGCGTGGGCTACCGGTCGAGATCGTGAGGACAAGAGCGCCGCAAGCGTCACGCGCGGCCGATTGGACAGCTGTCGGGATCCGTAGACAGCGAGGAGAACACTGCCGGCGACGACGAGAACCAAGGTATAGGATCCGTATCCCGTGACAGTGCCGACCGCCTTGACCCCGCCGGTCGGGAAGTACGCGGCAATCGGGTTGATGCCCCCGTGATACAGCATCGGGACCAGTACGCTCCCCGAGGAATTGTAGAGTCATGTGCGGACGATTGACCCGAACAGCAGTGCCGTTTCGGGAAGAACGCCGAGGTCGCTGATGGCGGCCGCACCGAAGTCGTAGTCGGGCGCCATCGCCGCGGCGAGCATGATGACAGTCATGAACTGGGCAGCGAGGGCGAAGAAGAGCACTCCTGCGAGCTTTCGGCTCCCGAACGTCAGTCCTCGGAGAGGGAACACTACGTCGTTGGTTGATTCGATTTGATTCATGTTCGATTCACAGAGGAGTATTGGCCGAGCAAAATAATAACTCGAGTCGGATGTTCCCGGGAATCGAGATAGACCTAAGACGATCCCCGAACGAATTCAACAGTTGAGAACCCGAACAGCCATAGAGAGGCAATCGTGTTGTCCCATACTTGAAACGCGGTGTGGATGATGATAGCTATCGCAGCATTTCCTGTCGATCGGGAATTACTCCGATAGTATATCTTGTATTGGGCTGTTTCATAACAATAGAGGAAGGTATGAGCCAATCACCACACACCGAATCAGGTGGTACCGCGACGGTCGTGTACGGTGCAATCGTCGGGATAACTGTGTACGTCGTCGGATATCTTGTCACGTACGCGACGGCTGCCTCGGCAGTGAACCGAGCAGTCCAAGGCAACGTCCGCCTCACCGACGCCGGTGCAGCGTCCGCTCCGGCGTGGAAGGCCGTGGGATGGGTATTCTATGACGCCCATCTCGTCGGGACTCGTCTCCCGGATGTGAGTGGACACGTCGATTTCGTTGGACTCTCTGGAGTCCAGTTTCTGTATCTCGTCCCGCCGCTGTTCCTCCTCGCCGCGGGTGGGATTGTTGCATATCTCGCAAGAGTGGATGATCCGAAAGCGGGGGTCCAAGCAGGGCTGACGATCGCTATCGGGTATCTGTTGTTCGCGATTATCGGTGCGATTTTGGTTTCGTTCGTGGGGATCCAGCCGGATCTCCTTCGTGCGGCTGTCGTCGCGGGGATCGTGTACCCGGTTGCATGTGGCGCCATCGGTGGCGGGCTCGTCGGAGTCCTCCGAGCGGACCGTCGCGAGATCATAGGTACACCGCTTTCCTGAAGCGGATTTGTGCTAGCGATACGTGGGTCGGGATCGGTCGACAGACGATTAGGTCATTTATCTCGCAGTTAACGAAGCCGTTTACAGGAATACTGACCGCATGACAACGCCGGGGTGTGAAAATATCTCTGTGGGACCCTCATTATTTTGCCAATCCCTGTATGTCGATACTAGTGGTGACCGGCGCCTATGGAAAGCTACGTTCAGTTCATCGGGGCCACACTGCTAACGTTGGCACTCGTAGACATCGGACGCCGATGGGGTGGTGCGTACCCTTCTCGACTGTCTCCAGCGACGGACAGACGACGCGAAGGTCTCGAAATCGTCGTTCTCTACGTTTTGGCCCTCGGGACCGTCACCTATGGCATACTCGTTGCCCGGGATGTGATCGCATTCAACCCAACGGTCCGATTTCTGGGCCGTCGCTTCCCGCTCTATTTCTTCTTGAGTACGGCGACGATGGTGGTCATCCCGATCAGTCTCGAAGTCGGCCTTCGGGACCGATCACTCCGCGATTTGGGGATTCGACCACCGGTCGCTTGGCGACCGACGCTTCTCCTCGTCGGGATGGGAATCCTGCTTGGACTGGCACCCATCGCATTTGGCTTGCCGTCCCCCAAATCGGTCGTGCCGCTGCTTTTGGCTCTGTACTCGCCGGTCTTCACGGAGGAATTCCTCTACAGGGGTGTGATTCAGTCGAAGCTCGAACGCCTCGTCAGTCAGGAACGCGCGTGGGTGTTCTCGGGCATCCTTTTTGGGATCGGTCACATCCCGAACGACTTCTTCGGACCATTCTGGGTGGCAAGCGGGAGTGATCCACTCGTGGCCACTTTCCGACTGACTGCACAGACCGCGACGGGATTCCTCCTCGGATTGCTTTACATGAAGTCACGGACGCTCGCCGCACCGATACTCGGGCACTATCTCTCGAACAATCTCGCGACCGTAATCAGTACCATCCTGCAGTAACCGGACGAGCGATCCGTGTATCACTGTTCACTCGCCTTCCTTGTATCGGGGAGGGAGGTGCCGGTGAGCGGGCTCCACGATCGCTTCTCGTTGCTCACCGAGCGACGATGTCACCGAGGAGGGCTCGCGACCGCCCGGCGAGGTTGGTGCCTCCGGTCGCGATCGCGAGAACTGCAGCGAACGCGACCACGACCAGAGCGTAGGAGCTGTAGCCGGAGATGGTCGTTATCGCGTCGACACCTCCGGTCGGGAAGTACGCCCCGAGGGGGTTGATCCCGCCGTGAAACAGCATCGCGACGAGAACACCCCCGCCGCTGCCGTTGTACAGCCACGTGAGCACGACTGATAGCCCGACTACAGCGAGCAGATACGGGAGAAACGGGAGGTCACCCTGGGGTGTGTTTGGTAACACGAACAGGGGCAGATGCCAGCCTGCCCAGACCACTCCCACGAGTAGACTCGACGAGAACGCGGACAGCTGACCTTGTGCCGCGGGGAGCGCGAATCCGCGCCAGCCCAACTCCTCTTGCCCGCCACCGATGAAAAAGACGATGAGGAGATTGATCGGGTAGACCCAGAATGGGGGAAGCGAGCCCAGCCCCATCGTCTCCCCGAACAGCGTGGCGTGAACGAGTCCACCAGCGCCGACCAGTAGCGGCGGCAGGAGGAGCGCGTATCCGTACCAGCGCAAGGGGAGACGAACCGTCACGTTCGACGTGAACCACTCGCGAACGCTCCAGCCCGAAAGCCAGAGCACGCCAAGCGCACCGACGAGCGGGCCGAACCCGCCGAGTCTACCCAGTATCGCGTCCAAGGATTGCGGAAACACTCCCGCAGCCATCACGGTCCAGATCCCCCACGAGAAGAGGTACGTGAGTAGCGTGAACGAGATGAACACCCACCAGTTGTCGTGAAGTCTGCCAGGAACTGGCCCCTGGCGCTCCTGATTCTCAGCCCTCATTCATACCAGTCTCCGTTGTGAGGTTCTCAGTCAGAAGTGATGATGATTCACCCACATTCTCGAGCGATGCGACTGAGAGCCTGGCTCGGCCGGTGTCGATTCACACTGACCGTATTCTTTCTTTTTGGGATACAAGAATCGTCTATTTAATCCCTCTCAGCCAATACTGACTATGGGCTCAGAGTCACACGATCCAGCGATGAATCCGGAAGAGAGCCCCGGATCAGCGCCGTCTGCTCGAGTTTCGGATACACGTTCGCTGCAGGTGGACAGACAAAAGGTAGGCGCGTTTCTCGCGCTCGCGTTCGGCATCTCTTGGACGAGTGCGGCTGTGATCTATCTCACAGAGGTTGACCTCGGAACGCTCGGCGGAATCGCGCTGGTGACGCTCACGTTCATGTGGGCGCCCGCAATCGCCGCGGTCGTGGTTCAGTGGCGGTCCAGCGAGTCGATCCGGACGGGATGTGGACTACGACTCGGACGACTTCGGTGGGTTGGAATTGCGTGGTTGACACCGGTCGCGCTCATCGCTGCGATGATCGGGATCGGGGTACTCCTACCGGACGTGACGGTCACGACCGATTATAGTGCATACCTCCTCGATCTGGGCCTCACACAGCAACAGGCTGACGCCGCCGTCGCCCAGCTGACAGCAACGCCGCTCCCACCGGTCCTGTTGCTCGTCCTTCAGGGACTGATCGCGGGACTCACGATTAACGCGCTCGCCGCCCTAGGCGAGGAACTCGGCTGGCGTGGCCTCCTCCTAAATGAGTTGTCACCGCTTGGATTCTGGAAGGTTTCTGGAATAACGGGTGTGATCTGGGGGATCTGGCACGCACCGATCATCCTCCAGGGACACAACTTCCCTGAGGCACCCGTCGCAGGCGTCGTCATGATGACTGGTGCGATGGTCGCGATGGCGCCGGTGTACACGTACCTGACCGTCCGGGCCGAATCCGTACTGGCCGCAACGTTCTTCCATGGCGCATTCAACGGATTGGGCGCGCTGTCGCTCGTGTATCTCACTGGCGCAGGGAACCTCCTCATCGGCCCGGTCGGCGTGGTCGGCATCGCTGCCGCGTTTCTCCTGACTCTCGTTTGTGTCGCCCACGACCGATTCGTCGCTGCGAACGAGATCACGACCGGGGAACCGCTGTCGCCATGGGGATGAAATATGCTCTGTTCCCACAACCTGATGTCCGAACGGAAGTACGATGCAGGCACACCGACCGCGATGAGACAATAACCCATGTCTACGGAACAACAAGACAACGAACCGGGCCCATCGACCGAATCTATTGACGACTCGTTCAGTGGACAGCAACTCCGTCGTGGACTCGTCTTGCTCGTCGCGTTTATTGGTATGCGCGCGATTCTGTGGGGACCGTTCTGGTCACAACCGACCCTCGACGAACCGATTCAATTCGGGGCATTAATCCTCGTCTCGGTCCTCGTCGGGTCAGTCGGACTCGTGTATCTGGGATTCACGCGATGGGTTGGTGTGGATATCGTCGCGTGGTGGATCGACCGCGATCACGTCCGAAGAGATATCCTCTGGGGTATCGTCGGGTTCATTCTCGCTCTCCTCGTGATGCTCGGGCTCACGCTTGGCCTCCAGTCGACGTTCGGACCGCCTCAAGACGCTCCGGTTGCAGAAGCACCATCCCTGGTCGGGACACTGCTCCTGTACGCTTTCGGCTTCGCGGTCGCTGCCTTCCAGGAAGAGACGCTCTTCCGGGGATTCCTTCAGACGGCCATCGGCCACCGTTTCGGGAAGTGGCCAGCGGTTGTCGTCCAAGCCGGTGTGTTTTCCCTCGCACACGTGGGGTACTACCCGCTTACTGCGTGGTACCTGTTCCTGACCGCGTTCGCCGGCGGCCTCGTGTATGGCTGGCTTCGGAAGCGACGCGGCCGGCTCTTGGCCCCGGGCATCGCGCACGGCCTGATCGGGTGACGCTCACATCTCCCACATCGATCTCCCCGGGGTCCTGGCTCGGACAAAACTTCGACAGACATGACGGGGCCCAGTTCCTTCCGGTACGCGGGATCGTCAATAAGTAGCCGATCAGATTCCAGCTATCGCTCCTGCTTGCAGTCGCTCTCGTGTTCCTACGCCTGTATCACCCCACTCCGAGCGGGGCGTTCAATGTCCCCTACTGAAATCACGAATATGATCTGTGTAAGTCGAGGGGGCCTGCAGATTACACAGGTGGCCGACGTCAGCGATCACCGCGGATTCTACATTCGACAGCTCAGACGAGAACTGTTCCGCGTTCGGGACATTAAGCGTATCTTCTTCACCGTTCACGAGCAGAACAGGTCCGTCATACTGCTGGAGTCTGCTCTGAAAGTCACGACCGACCAGCGCTCGTCCGGCCTCACCCCACGAATGGAGATAGAACCCGCCGTCGATGATTGCCTGTGCAGTCGTGTCTGCGATGGGGAGTCGTCGAATTTGGTCTGCGGTCCGGGCATGGAATCGCCGGTCGACGAACGGGATCCGACCACCGAGTCGATACAGCGCTGCGATCACCCGAGTGCGAAATCCAAGCCAGCCTCGATACTCCGCGCTACTCCCCGAGAGAACGAGCTCGCTGACCTGGTGGGGAATGCGGGCCGCACATTCGAGCGCGACGTACCCACCGAGCGAGTGACCGACGAGAACGACTGAGGAGGGTCGGACGTCCGCTACGATATCTGCCACCCATTCGACGGCCGAATCGAAGTCAAAACCGGTGTCGTTCTGCGTGCCGTGGCCAGGGAGATCGAAGGTCACGACGCGGAAATCCTCTGATAGCGCCTCAACCTGTGGTCGCCACATATGTTTCGAGATACCAGCCCCATGTACGAAGACGACCGTGACGGCGTCAACCGGCCCCTCGACCGAAACTGTTCCAGGGAAACTCGAGTCGGAGGGATCGTCAGGCTCGCTCATCTGATTTCACTCAGTTCTTTCTCCGCGATCGATAATACAGTGACGGCAACTCACCCCAGCGCTTCGTCTGCGAGGACCGCTACAACCTCTACGACCGGGTCGAACGGCACGTTGCCGACTGCGACGGGACCCCACGGGACAGGATTCCCTGAACATGGCTTTGATCAAACTCTCGTCACGTCTTGCGGTTTCATAATGCCAGGTTCCGCCGCATTCGCCTGAGTGGCACATAGAGCAACTCTCCCGAATGTCAACATCAGAAGATTCCAACAAGGCCAACAATCCCAAAACAGCGATACACATACTATCAGTACGGGATATCGAAGTACCGCCACGTTTGGGGACACTACAATATTCTCGAAACTATCGTTCTGCCACCCGACCACCTGCGAATCCGCCCAGAGCCCCGAGCCCGGCCCCGTACGCGGCGGTGAAGAGCAACGCGAAGAGCATGGCTGCTGCCGTCACAATTCCCAAGCCCGAATATTGAACGGTCGCTAACCCTGCATAGAGCCCTATCGTAACGAAGACGAGGAGCACGAGGACCGGGACCATCGCCAGGAACCCTGAGAGCGCACCGACACTGACCGTGCGTCCGGTCCCATAGCGTTCGAGATATCCCGCGGCCCCGCCCCCGATGACAGGCGAAAACGGGAGAAACGACAATATTCCGGTGGCAACAGCACCGAGCACTGCATACGATCGATACGATCCGGCAGACTCGGTCTCCGGCGTCTGTCGATATGTGCGGTGACGCACAATCACGTACCCGATCGCAAACAGGACCAACCCGATACCTGTCAGTAAGAGTCCCCATCCTGTCCACGTCACGACCTCCAGGGTGACTTCGAGCATCTCCGCTTCTGTGAGGTCGCGTTCGAAGATGATGACCGTGATTTGGCCGGATTCGACGCCGGCTTCGATCAGGTCCCGGTCGACGACAAAGGTGAGGGCGCTCCCGCCAACCGTGAGAGCAACGCCAGCTAGTGCAATGATTGTGGCGACTATCCAATCGACCACTTCGGGAAGTTGGGGACCGTCCTCAGAAGGGCCCGTATCTTCACCATTGGCGGAATCCGTCATTCGAATCAGCCGATAAATTTCCCTCGAATTTAATATTATCCTCGTAACGAGAGATTCGGGGAGTGGAGGGGAGGCGTCGGGAGCCTAATTGACGCGATATCAGTCACGGTGTCTCGATACGCAACACTCGTCGTCGGTGCTACGCTGCCTGTTCGTTCTCCTGCGACAGTATCCACCGGAGCGCGGTGTACATCGTGACGAACAGTACGACGAATACGATTGCGCCTTGGAGGAGCGTGACGAAGCGAGATTTCGAGGGTTCGTCATACCGCCTTTCCTGCTCGATCGCGGCGTGATCAGCTATTCGGTTCGGTTTCCGGAGAATAGATCGCATATTCATCCGTCTCAGTTGTCCATCGCAGGGGCCTTCGCGGAGCGTTCTTCAATTTCGACAGATTCGGGTTCCGTGGTCCAGGTTCGACGAATAGCCCTCATCCCAATTAGAAGACCCGCGACGATGCCACCGATGACGAGCACGGAACCACCTAGCGATCGGCCTCGGGATTTTGACTCGACAGCCACGTCAGCGTCCGGAGCCTCCGATCCCACAGTCGGTTCATCGGTTGGCAGGGAAGCGGGACCGAACTGTGCTCCATCGAAGTGTGGTTCGAAAATGGTTATTTTGGAAACCATACCTTCTAGAGGTGAGCAGAGGAGATATACTACTACGCAGATTCTCGGAAGCAGAGAATTATATTCCTGACACGTCCTATAGCAAAGTGAGAACTCGGTACTATGAGCCCCGCTATTCGTTCGAAAGGACTGTCAACTCGGTCGTTCCGAGCCTACCTCCAGCTCGGACTCGCTGTACTCGGGATGGTCGTAATCATCTGGGGGGTGTTCGGGCTCGCAACCTCTGTCTCGCTACCGAGGAGTGACAGCGGATTCGCTGAGGGGCTGGGGATCATCTTCTACGGCGTCTACGTTCTCGGGGGATTCGTCGTCCTCGCAGCTGGTCTCTTGGTTCCACAGCGTGATGACAGCGGCATCCGATTTTCGGCACACCAGCGCAAACTCCTCGCATATGGCGTGGTAGCGCCCATCGTGAGTGTCTTGGTTATTCCTATTGGAGCGACCGTCTCTCCGCCACTCACTGAACCTGTGATCGATGTTCTCGTGGCTGTATTGGCCGCACTCATTCTCAGCGGCCCGCTTGCGACTATGACTGCCTTAGGATTGAAACTCCACTCCCATCGACAGTGACTGAGATGAAGGCGCTACGAGCAGTCCGGATTTTGTTGGGATCTCAGCTTTGCACGTTAGCGTCAGCGCATCATTTTTTAAGCGATTGCGTCGATATGAGCGGTATGCGCTTATCGTTCGGGACGGTGGGGCGTCGGGGCGTCGTTGTCGTTCTCGTTGCGGTACTCCTCCTTTCGACGGTAACGGGCGTCGCGGCAGCGCAGTCCGTTCGGGGAGCCTCGGGAACGATTGTCGTCGAGGA
This sequence comes from Halobellus limi, assembly GCF_004799685.1. Taxonomy (NCBI): domain Archaea; kingdom Methanobacteriati; phylum Methanobacteriota; class Halobacteria; order Halobacteriales; family Haloferacaceae; genus Halobellus; species Halobellus limi. Next base: position 22,344 of record NZ_CP031314.1, on the reverse strand, counting down.
GGGCGAGACAGTCTCCAGCGTCGACGCACTCGCGGGGAGCATCGTGGTTCGGGGAACTGTCACGGGAGATGTCTCGGGAGCCGCCGGGACGATTCATGTCGCCGAGAGCGGGCGTGTCGGGGGATCGATCTCCGGCGCGGCCGGGGACGTCCGCATCGACGGTGAGGTTGGTGGCGACCTCAGCGCTGGCAGCGGAAACGTCCAAGTGACCGAGATCGCCACGATCGGCGGCGATGTCAGTGTCGGCGCGGGATCCGTCCGCATTGATGGCCAGATTGACGGCGATGTCCGTGTCGGCGCTGAGACGATCGTGCTTGGACCGAACGCAGATATCGGTGGCGAGTTCCGCTACGATGCCGCCGATTTCACGCAAGACCCCGCGGCGACAGTCGCGGGCGGTGTCGTCGAGGATCCGAATCTACGAGGCAACGTCGGTACCTTCACGCTCCCCAACTGGGTAACAACGGGGTACAGCCTCCTCGCAAATCTCCTGCTCGGAGCGATTCTGCTCGCCCTCTTTCCGGCCTTCTCGGCAAGGCTCGCGGGGCGTGTGTCTGAGGAGCCTGCGAAAACCGGCGGCGTTGGATTGTTGACGCTCGTCGGAGGTCCGATTCTCTTGGTGCTGATAGCCATCACGATCATCGGCATTCCACTCGCCGTCCTCGGTGCAATTGCGTTCGGGCTCGCAATCTGGGTTGGAGTCGTCTACGGCCAGTACGCCGTCGGTGCGTGGGTTCTCCGGCGGGCTGGACGGGACGACCGGTGGCTGGCGCTCGTGGCCGGTGTCGTCGGGTTCGCGATTCTGGATTTGATCCCGGTCCTGGGCGGAGTCCTCGTATTCGGTGCGCTCCTGCTGGGACTGGGCGCACTCGCGTTGGAGCTCCGAGACTCATTCCGCAACCGGCGACGTTCGGGCCCCAGCGATCGACAGACGACGTTCGACGAGTCGTTCGGCGATCCAAGCGCATGATCTTCCACCGAACGGACGACTGGCGGTCAGTGAGTACGGTCGGACACCCGGTGTAGCTTCCGAGGTTCGATACAGCCGCAGGCGACGTTCGCCGGGGGTTACTGGTGTCCGATCGTCCTTGGGAACGACAGCTCAGGTGGTTCCTTACGATGGTTTCAGACGAGTACTGCAGTGAGAACGAGGTTTGCGACAGTCACGACGGCTAACCCTGGCCAAATACTTCGCGTCCGTTGGGCGGCTGCACCGACGATTACGCCAAGCCCGAACGCATATACGAGGAGATACAGCACCGCCTGAAGCGGATCGAAGAAGAAGACTGGGATGGATTGGAAGATAGTGAATACAACTGCCTGACCGACGACTGCCACTCTCGGTTGCGTCCAACGGTTCAACGCCTGTAGCAACCAGCCCCGAAAGAACAGCTCTTCGCTATACAGGGTTACGAAGCCGCTGAACAGAGCCAGACCCACCCATCCACCCACACTATCAAGGCGAACTAACCACGCGAACGTTGGATCTGGCCCTTCTAACGCGAGGACAAGCAGGCGGTCGTAGACGCTGCTCCACGGTTCAACGAGGATGAGTAGAGTCCCATAAGTGATACCTGCAGCGATCGCCGCTCGAATTCCTTGCTCACGGTCGGGAGTTCGAAATCCGACACGGTCGGTGTCACGATGCCGAACGAGACTGATCAACGGGACGATCAACCAAAACATCTGGAAGATCGGCGTCGTCGTCCGCAGTATTAGCGGAGTAATCACCAGTGCAGCGAGCGCGAGTCCTGTCCAGAGGAGCGCGATGGTGACCCGATACCGCGATAACAGACGTACCGATATCCCCGATTCACCAGTTGACGTCATATACTACAGATCATACCTCACTCGTAAACCAGCTGGCGGGGGCTGATCATATTGAACCACGCATTCTACCAACACAGAGTCAACGCTTTCTGAGTTCAGTCAGGGCGATACTCACATACAGTACCCCGATGAGGCGAGTCCCGGGGTATACCCAAGAGTTCCATTCACAGGTAGAGGCGTCAGTGTACGCGATTTCGGCTGCGTAATCGACGTATACACGTGGATACAGCAGCGCGAGAATTCCGATAACGCCGAGAAATTTCTTGAATTGTGAATACGAGGTATTGCTTCGCCACATCAGTACGAGGAAGACAAGCCCTTCGAGTCGCGCACCGGGAACTACCCATGACTTCAATTCACACTCGTCTGGATTGTCGAGCGCGATCTCCTCCGCAGCATCAATCAGTGTCTCCGGCCGCAGAACTTCGACGATCGTTATCGGCGTCAGGACTTTGCGGAGCATATGCAGAGGTTCGAGCCCCCGCTAAATGAACGTATTCTCTATCCACCTCACGTTGTGAATAACTATGCCATGGAATTTTGAGGAGTGTATGCGTACGGACAATATGGAAACTCCTTCTCGTTCCAGATCCGATTCTCTCGAATTGGCCAATAACGGGGCGATTGCTATCCAGACGACAGGACTGACAAAACGCTATGGGAAGGACGTCCTCGCTGTTGACGATCTCGATCTGACCGTCTACGAGGGCGAGATATTCGGCTTTCTCGGGCCGAATGGTGCTGGCAAGTCTACAACGATCGACGTAATCATGGACTACGTCCGCCCGTCGGCTGGGAGTGCAACTGTCCTCGGATACGACGCGCAGAATGAGACGCGAGAAATCCACGAACGAGTCGGTATTCTTCCGGATGGATACGGACTCTACGACCGGCTCACCGGTCGCAAACATCTCGAGTATGCGATTTCGTTGAAGCAATCTGACGACACTGTCGACGACCTCCTCGAACGAGTCGGCCTCGATGCTGCAGCTGCTGACCGCGTCGTCGGTGGCTATTCGAAGGGGATGATGCAACGATTGGCCCTCGCGATAGCCCTCGTCGGCGATCCTGATCTGCTAATCCTTGACGAACCGTCATCGGGGCTCGATCCTAACGGGGTTCGCCTCGTTCGCGAGATAGCTCGAGACCACGCTGACCGAGGAAAGACCGTCTTCTTCTCCAGTCACATCCTCAGCCAGGTCGAAGCTGTGTGTGACCGCGTCGCGATACTCAACCGTGGCCGGCTCGTCGCCATCGATTCGATTGACGGGCTTCGCGACGCACTCGGAACGGGATCGACGATAACGCTCACAGTCGACGCCGTCCCCGACTCGCTGACCCTCGGAGATATACCCGGAGTTTCCGACGTCGCGGTCGATGGCCGAACGATTCGAGTAAGCGTCGATGAGGCCACAGCCAAAGTCGACGTGATCGACCGTATACGCGATGATGGCGCTGTAATTCTCGACGTGACCATCGAAGAATCATCGCTGGAAGACCTGTTCAGCGCCTATACAAGTGATGCACCCCCGGAGGTCGATACCTCGGAGGTGGAGCGATGACGCTTGCGACGATCTGGCTGACGATCGCTCGTAAGGAATTCGGCGACGCCCTCCGGTCGCGAATGATCTGGGGCATCGTCGTCATCATCGCTGTGATGACGTCGCTATCAGCGGGTATCTCACTCCTCATCCCGGATGTCGAAGGCGGTGCCGAGATGGCTATCGGCGGCGCGTCGCAGTTTGCGGGACTTCTCGTCCCAATCATGGCGCTGATCGCCGCCTATCTCGCGATCGCCGGCGAACGGGAGTCGGGAAGTCTGAAGGTGATACTTGGACTCCCGCCGTCGCGGGGCGAAGTGCTCCTCGGGAAGTTTCTCGGCCGGAGCGGTGTGGTCGCTATCGGTCTCGCGCTGGGGTTTGTGGTCTCAGGCTTGGTTACGGTGATTCTCTACGGTGGACTTCCCATGGTAGCGTTCATCGGGACGACGGTCTTGACTGTCCTTCTCGGCGTTTCATTCGTCGGCATCGCCATCGGGATTTCGGCCGTCACGGCGACACGCGCCCGTGCAATGACCTTGGCGATCACGGCATACCTCGGGCTGACGCTCCTCTGGGATCTGGCTCCCAATGCGGTTCACTTGCTGATCACTGGCGAGATGCCCGGTGGGGTCGTCCCCGCCTGGTTCCTGCTCTTACAGGGTTTCAGTCCGACGGGGGCGTACAACGCGCTCGTCCAGCGGCTGTTGCTCGGTGGCGGAACTGCTGTGGAAGCGCGGATCGGCGGTCCAGCACCCAGTTATCTCGATCCAGTAGTGTTCTTGGTCATCCTGTTTGCCTGGACTGTCGGTCCCCTCTTCGTTGGGTATCTCAGGTTCCGTCGAGCCGATCTGAGCTGACCAGCCTTGTTTAAACCCTCAACCGGTGATCTATTTCGGGAGTCGTGATGACTACAGGGGGCATACCTCGCAGGGTTGGGTCAGATGAGGTATCTGCGAATTATGCATTTTTTGCTCGTAATGGTTTTCGTAGGTGACAATATCCGTTCGACAGTGGCACACGATAGCGGTCAGGAGCCCCGGCCTAATTCAATACCCAGAAACGGTAGTTGAGATAGGCGGCGAACGAGACCCACAAGAGATACGGGACGAGGAGGAGAGCTGCCCGTCGATCAACGCGGTCGAAGGCCCACATCGTTGCGACGATGAGTAGCCAGAGGAGTCCGATCACGGCCAGCCCCCATCCGATCTTCTGCATACCGAAGAAGACTACCGACCATCCCACATTGAAGACGAAGTGTACTACGAATACGCCGACCGCAACCCGGGCTTCGCGAGGTGACGAATCGAGTCGTCGCCAGACGAGCCATAGCGCGACTCCGATGAGTGCGAACAGGGCCGTCCAGACGGGACCAAATACCCAGTTCGGTGGCGCAAGCATCGGCCGCTGAAGGGTGTCGTACCACGTGTCGAGACCTTGCGCCGTGAAGATGGCCCCGGAAGCCCCGACGATTTCGACGGTCAGGATGGCGATTGCGAGTGCGAGGATCGGACGATCGCGTGGAAACCGGCGAAAACGAGCCACGAGTGATGCCATGCGCTCCGATTGGGGCTCTCGACTCAAAAGTAAGAACGTCGAACCCTGGCCGCAGTTGACCGTCTCTCAGAGGGAATGTCTCTATCCCTCGACGACAGACCGTCACAGCCATTTTCCGCACATAGGCACACGATTTCGCCCTCGTCATCCGACGACCTGTGCTATCGCGACGGCTTCACGGTAGCAGGCGACGGCCAGCAACAGATACCCGCCGACCAGGAGCGCCCACTCACGGCGTGTCAACGACCAGTCGCTGGGCGATCGTACGCGGACGAACTCCTCTTTCCACCGGGGCCCGGACTCCTGATGCCACAGCATTACGGCCCGCGTCGCGACCACGACCGCGACGAGCGCCGTAATCTCCATCGGGCCGCTGCGTTCGACGAGTACGGCCAACGACGGCACGATGCGCTCTCCCGTCCCGATTGCGAGGGACCCGGTTCCCCAGACTGCCCCGTACCAGGGCGCCTGGACGACCTCAATGACGTATCCCATCGGTGTGTTCACCGACCGGAGCGTGTTCGCACCGACGGCGATCAGGGAGACACCGACGTTCCACCCGAACAGCCACAGGAATTCTCGCGTGATACTCCCTGCGTATCCAGTGGCTGCGCCCGGATTCCCGCCGCGTAACAGTCCCTGAGGGAGATACAGGTAGCTGAGGATCCACGCCGCCGTGAACACGCTCGCGACGACGACCCACAGGGAGACGAATCTGACGAGGACGTCGTCGTGGTTGACGTACCGACCGATTCGTCTCGATACCCGACCGATTGCCCCGGTCGCGTTCGACGCCGCCATACGGGCAATCATCGTTCCCTCCTGACAAATACGTTAACGAGTTGGACAGTCAGTGCCAAGCGATGTCCCGGTGGTGATGACAAGGGCGACGACGGCGACGGTGAGCGCTGCCACGAGAAGTCCGAGCCCAAGCGGGGTCGTCGCACCCGCGACACCACCGACGGGGTAGTAGTTCAGGAGTGCGTTGGCGCCCGCGTGCAAGAGTATGGCCGGCAGAACGCTTCCATCAACCCGGTTGGTGAGCCACGTCAATAGAATCGAGAGTTCGACGAGCTGGAGCAGATAGAGGCCGAGTGGGAGCGTGTGCTGGATGGTACCTGGAATGAATACTAGCGGAAGGTGCCACCCGGCCCAGACGACGCCGACAACGAGCCCGGATGTGAGCGGGCTGTACGCATCTTGGAGTGCCGGCTGGAGGTACCCTCGCCAGCCGGGTTCTTCCAGACCCCCACCGAACAAGATGATGAACCCGAGGAAGAGCGGATACTCGATGACGACCGGAAGCACGTCCGGTGTCACGACGCCATCGAAGAACACCATATGGACCACAGTGGCACCGAGCAACAGGGCAACTGGAAGCACGAGGGCGAGCGCGTAGTACCGCAGCGCGATGCGAACCTCGAAAATGCCACGAAGCCACGCTTTCAGGGATCGATCTGCTGTCCGAACGAGGACGGCGCTCGCGCCAAACGGCCCCAGACCCCCGAGAACGAACAGGACCGTCCCTGTGAGCGTTGACCCAGTTTCACTGAGTGCCCACATACCCCAGAGTGACCACGAGATGGCGTACGTGAGGGTGGTGTACCCGAGGAGTGTCGCCCGGGGTGACCAGTCCGCGACAGCGACGGCGTACGAATGCGTAGGCATTCGATCACACCCGGCGGTTCGGGGACGCGGTCGTCGTCACGCCAGGACTGTAGTAGTGGACGGACTCGGTCTCGGGGTGGGCGAACCCATTGGCCTCGAACAGCGTGTTGGTCTCGATCGCCGGGTCGGCCTCGTACAGCGGCCACGGCTCGTGGTCGATGGCTGCGTACCGCAGCGAGCCGTCCTGTGCCTCTGTGTAGTATCGGTAGCGCTCGGTGAGGAACGCTTCGAGCGAGTCTGACTGTACGTCGAGTTCCGGACTGGATGGACCATATGTCGCGGCGAAGTGAACGGGGCGAGCGCCGGGATGCAATCGCCTGCTCTGGAACCGGATATCGCCGTCAGCTTCGGTGAGCGAACAGCGCGCGTAGTAGTACGGGAGGTGGTGGAATAGGCGGGCACCGACGACGCTGAGGATACCTTGGGCGTCGAGACTGAAGAAGTACACTCCACTGTGGCCGTCGTGAGTAACGTATGTCCGGAGGTTGAGTTCGGGGAGTGGGAGCCCCCAGCCTTCGGGGGTCCACGTCGGGCGGACGTCGACGTTCGTGAAGGGCACGACGGAAAGCCACGCGTCGCCGTCGTACGTATCGACCGTGAGTGTCGACGGGAGGTGCGCGTTGAGGAGGTTGGAGTCGACGGGCCAGTTCGCGAACAGAACGTGTCGCCAGCCCATGTGGAGTGCGGTTACCATCGATTGGCCACCTCGGTTCGGATACTCGGATCGTGGAGTGCCGTGTGCATAGTTACGCTCCTCCCGGGATCGTGATGGGTTCGAACCGCTGGAGACCGAAGTACGTGTTCAGAACGGCGCCGAACCCGACGACAGCGACGGTGAGTTGTGCGATCCCACCGAGGTACGGCACGAGCCCGAAGAACTCGAGAGCGAGCAGGAACACGGCGATCCCTGCGAGCGTCGCGACGCCATCGCGTTCGATCGGGAGGCGCGTCCCGATGAGGTACCCGAACACTGCCTGGCCGTAGAGGATGACGAGGAACTCGGCAAACAGTCCGATGATCGCGAGCGGGAGCAGAATGAGGGTGAATGCCATGTAGACGAAGAGGACGAGGAGGGTCGTTGCGCCGAGGCCACCGACGACGCCGCTGACGAGCGCGTGTTCGGTGATGGCTGCGCCGACGTTCTCGAAGAGGAGTGAATGCCGCTCGACGAGCCACCACCCGAACGCACCGAGGACAAGGAACTGCAGGAGGAAGGCTCCGATTCGCTGTGCGGGCGAGCTTGACGGGGTGGGCGCCTCGGACTGCGAGACGCGCCCGACCGACGCGTCCGAACTGATTGCGGCCGATCCCGAATAGGTTTGGAGGGTTCCGGTCACGGTCGCGCCGTCATTTATCGAGAGGTTCCCGTTGAGGAGCGTCACGTCGCCGTCGACAGTGCCGTCGATGGCTGCGGTCCCACCGATGACATAGATGTCGCCGACGACCGTCGCGTTCCCGGGGACGGTGGTGGTCCCGCCGGCGACAACGTGGACGTCCGCGAGTGAATCGACGTCGGTGGCGCCCTGGAACGTCACGGACATCTCCTGGACGTCGCCGCCCCCGATGGAGATCATGAGCAGGACGACGATGAGGAGTGGGATGGCCTCTGTCGGACTCATGCACTCGCACCTCCGGTCTCGCGAGCGAGTTCGACCATCCGTCTGGCATATAGGCCGACCGTGAGTCCGAACAAGAGGAGGAGAGAGAGGGCCTGCACCACGTTCAGGTGGGAGATGAGTGTGAGGTCGGCTGCCTGAAAGTACAGCGCGAGTGCCGTGCTTGAGAACGTGGCGAGCCACCCGGCGACGCCGATGCCGATCGCAGAGTGGGTGCCAATCGTCTCTGGTGTCGAAAGGTCGGGCCAGAGCGCGAAGTTCAGCGTCGTGTAGAAGCTCACCGCGATCGCGTACAGGGCGGGATTCAGGGGAGAGGTTCCGCCGCCGGCGATCGTGGGGAACACCTCGGCGATTCGCAGGTCGGACGTGTACATAACGTGCGTGAGGGCGAACAGCGCGAACGTCCAGAGGAAGACGCGTGAGAGCGAGTAGTTCGCGTAGATGACGCCGGCCATCACCGCACCGACGACGTGTGCGACGGCGATGAACAGCCGCGTCGAGAGGTTAGGTGACTGCCAGGAACTGAGCAAGAGTGACGGCGTGTCGATGATCCGGAGGAACCCGAGGCTATCGATGAAGAAGACGCCGAACATCAAGACGACCGGGACGACGAAGGCCAGACTCCGCGCCTGAACCGGGGTTCCGTGACAGAACCGCCCGGTGCCGTAAGTCTCGTATTGGGCCCCGAGGACATCGAGAATTGCATCGAGACGGTCGAAGCTGGCAAACGACAGGACGCCCAGCACGAGGATGCCCGGCGCCATCGCGGCGATCATCAGCTGACTGAAGACGTCGACCGACCAGGAGAGTGGAATCGCGTTCGCGAAGAAGTACGCGATCGCCGTGATCGCCGCGGCGACGTACCCGCGGTCCGGCACCGGAACGAGGTCGATCGCGAGCGAGAACGAGACCGGAAACCCGACCCCGAGCCCGAGCGACGCGAGGACGATCCACGCGCCGAACGCAGGAACGGTCCGAACCATCGGTGCGACAAGCGTGAGCGCGAACTGGAGACAGACGACACCGAACAGGAGCCGGAGCTTCGTTCGGAGGTTCGTACTCCACCCACGTCGGTCCATTGTCACGCCGGTCACGGCCGCGACGGTGAGCGTCACGAGCGCGAGGGCAGCCATCCACATCGAGACGGCAGTCTCGGACATTCCGACGAGGCGTGTCCCGAGATCGATCAGTCCCAACTGGACGAACGTGATGTTGTAGTAGTACCCAGCGACCATCAGCGCGACGAACAGCACGTACCCGGATACTGTCGTCCACCGTCCATTCCGGACATACGTCACGAACTCCATCTGTGTCTCCTGACACATCCTGCGGCCCGGCAGCTAATAAAAAAATCGTGCCACCCCCAGTTCAGCCCCCATTTCGTGGAACCCGATTCCGCCGAAGTCAGCAGTGGCCTTTCCTGACGTAGCGAGCGAATCCGAATCCTTCTCAGATTCCTTTCGGAGCAACGCCTTTGTCATCGGCACCAGAAGATGAAATATCAGAAGGTCATTATGTCTGCCGATGAGTCCCCGGGGGAGAACCAGACAGACGACGTCCTGATCGCGGAGTACGGGATGTCACGGCCGCTCGTCCTCCAGTGGACTGTCGTCAGCATCCTCGGATTCGTGGTTGCTCTCTTCGGACTCCTGTTGTTGTACTACGGGGTGACGGGTGATGCGACCGGAACAGAACTGGTCGTGACACCCGATACGGGGTGGTGGAATCTCGGCCTTACAATCGCAGTTCTCGTAGGTGTGCTGTTGCTCGTTATTGTTCCCCACGAGCTCTGTCACGGCTTCGGGATCCGTTTCTTCGGAGGGGAGCCGCGATTCGGTCTGGGAGTCGCGTACTTCGTCTTTCCGTACGCGTTCGCAACGACCGAGACGCGGTTCTCGCGCAATCAGTTCATCGCGATCGCACTCGCCCCACTTGTGTTGCTCTCGCTGCTCGGTGTACCGTTGATGCTCGTGTTCGAGTGGCCATGGCTTGCCCTGCCGTTAGCGCTGAACGCTGGCGGCGCCGTTGGGGACCTCTGGATGGCATTGACGCTGATGCGCTATCCTCCGGCCGTAACGGTGGTCGATACGACGACGGGGCTCGAAATCTACGGAACACCGTCGCTTGAGCGAACCGAGACCGCCCCTGCGACCGTCGTCTGGGATCTGCTCGTCGGCATCGCAGGCAGCATTGTTATCCTCGCCGTCTGTGGGGGTATCCTGGCACCGCTCGTCCTGGCTGCAATCGGTCTCGATTCATTCACCCTCGGCGTGCCAGACACCCCACTGTTGATCCTCGAGTTCGTCCAAACGCCCGACGGCGGTATCGAGTTCACGATGGGCACGGGAATTCTCGCTGTCGGCGTCTTCACCGGAATCTGTTACGCGTATCTCCGAGCGAGCGGACGACGTTGACGGATATCTGTGAGACCCTAGTACTCCCCGTTCAGTCTGTTCGTGTTTTAGCTCCCGCGTGCGCTTGGGTTTTGGAGGGACTGTGTGGGATGGCTCGGATGAATCGAGTCATGAGGGCAAGCCCAGTGAGACTCAGGAGACCGAACAGCACGATCTGGGGGAGAGGGACGGTTTGGCCGTTCTGAAGCATGAAGACGATCATGGCAAGGACCGCAAGGCCGAGAGTGGTGCCTTTCACGAGGAGGACGCCGGTGAAGACGTAGCCCCACGCTCGCTGCTTCCAGAGGAGAGTCGCCGAGAGCGCGAACGATGGGATGACGACGCCGAGATCCAAGGATTGGATAACTGGAACGGGAAGCGTCGTTTCGGCGATGCTCGGGGGTCTGGTCCCGGCGAGGCTCGCTGGCCCGACCTCGGCGAGCCACATCAGCGTCAGGAGTCCAGCGACGAGTGCCTGGAAGGCGACGTATCCGCGGACGGGATGACCGTTGAGTGCTTCCTTCAGGTCTGTCGGATCGATGCGAGCGATCCCGCCGACGAGCGTGAACAGCGTCAGCGCGAACAGCGCAACGTAGACGAGATACAGTTCGTTGAATGCCGTGAGGAATGCGTACGAGGCGTACGTGTAGAGGAGGTAGCCAGTGACGCCGAGCCAGACGACGTAGCCGCGGAGTGATCCCTGGTGCGAATAATAGAGGGCGCCGACGAGTGCGGGGACCGCGACGACGAGCGTCAGCAGATCCTGCCCGTACAACTGTGGGAGAAGGAGCTCGGCGTCCCGGTAGAACTCCGGGACAAACAATCCAACTCCGGTCGCCACAACCGCGAGTAGAAGGGTGAGCGTCGACGCTACCAGATACGGCCGAGTGAGGCGTCGGGTAGGTTGTGAGGCCATCATGACGCCGGATCCTCGGTGGTATCCGGGGCAACGCCGAGACGGCCTTCGACGAACGCGGCGATATCTGCTGCGAACGCGTCAACCGCATCCCAGTCGGTGAACTCGATGTCACCGTTCGGTCCCCGCTCCTCGGTGAGCAGGTCTTTTGCGATTTGCTTCATCATGAGGCGTTTCAGGAATCCGTACTCGGAGAACCGGAGCGCGCCGCCGAACTGCCCGATCCGATCCGGATGCCACTGAGTTTCTGTGATAAACGACTCGACGTACCCCGCAGCCTCTTCGCGTTTTTCCTCGTTCGCCGAGGACAGTGAAACCTGAAAGAACGCGGTCGGCATCCTCGACAATTCGTCTCGATTCTCGGTGACGAAGTCACGGACCTCGTCCTGGTGTTTGCCGACGTGGATCGACGCGCCCACGACGACGGCATCGTACTCTTCCAGGGTGAACGAGTCCGGTCAGTCACGCACGTCGATGGCGCTCGTCTCGTGGCCGCGATCGCTGATCGTGGTCGCGATCCGCTCTGCGATTTTCGCCGTCTGGCCTTCGCCCGTCCCGTAGAGTACCAGAACAGAACTCACGTGTTCTCACACCTCAGTAGATGCGTTCGCCCCGCCAGTCAATAAATTCTGTTCGGACCCGCAATCCCGTCCGAATCACGGCCAGGGAGAGTCATTGGTTCAAGACGTAGCACCTCGGAACTCACGCTGAGTCCAGCGTTGGTGCGTGCTCACTCAACGGCTTCTGATTCGGTCTCCGGTGGGAGACCAGCGTCTTGGGGGGTTGGTGGGTCGCGATTTGCGAGTCGGTTCGCGCCGTAGACGACGATCAAGAGGATCGCGACCAACACGAGGGGAACGGCGCCGGTGACTTCGGCGAGCAGGTTCAGCCAGGGGTCTGGCGCGCCGTCCGGAATGAGCGCCTCCTGATCGGCGGGGTGGAAGATTCCCATGGCGTTTATGCCGGCATGGAAGACGGCCACGGCGAGGACGCTCCCGCCGGTGCTGTTGTACATCCACGTCCAGAGGATAGATCCGGCAAAGATGGAGACCATCCAGAGGAGTTGCTGGGAGAGCGGCCAGCCGCCGTGGGTGGTCGTGGCGTTCAGGAACAGTGGGAGGTGCCAGGCCGCCCACGTGACGCCCACGATAGCACTCGACACCAGCGCGCTGTAGGATTCCTGAAGGATGGGCAGCATGAAGCCACGCCAGCCGAGATCTTCCTGGCCGCCACCCCAGACGGTCCCCCACGCCATCGCGAACAGATAGATGAATGGTGATCCCAACGACGTGAGGTCGATCGGACCACCGGCGACGACGAACAGCAGGACGCCAAGCGAGAGGATGATGAATGGGAGTCCGAGTGCGAGCGCCCACCATTTCGCGCCGATTCGCCATTTGAACATCTGGCCGATCCAAGTGCGGAGGCTGCCACCGGAGGCCCAGATGACGACCGCCGCGCCGATCGGCGGGCCGAACCCGCCGAAGCCGATCAGGATCGAGTGCGTCCAAGAAGCTTCCATGCCCGAATACGCGAGTGCGCCTTGGATAGTCCAGGTGAAGGCGTACGCGATTGCGATGAAGCTCAGTAGACGATGTCGATCGATCCACGCGCGGATACTGGAGCTCATCAACCACATTTATCACAGGGATCGTACTTAACGGTGCTCTCAGCCGCGGTGTTGTGGGCAGTATACTCTTCTCGGTTCGCATTGAACCCTATCCCCATGCCTGACAACGTTCTTGTCGCCTTTGACGGGTCTTCCGCTTCCGAGCGTGGGCTCACGTACGCTATCAAGAATGTCTCAAATACAAGCATCACCGCGATTTACTTGATCAATCCCATCAGCTCGGTTATCGGCGTGGAGGCTGGCGGCTCACCAGTCGCTGAAGATACAAACCACGAACGAGCCCAGAGCAAGCGAGGGTTGTTTCCGTCTGCTCCACAACCGTCGGTTCCTGCATCCGGCGGCCTCCCTCGGTGTCGGTACTGGGTCCCCCGGTGATGAACGCAGGCGTCGAAGCGGTACTCACCGCTCACCGACTGGGACGAGCATATATACAGATCGAATGATATTCTCCACCTATGTCGAGCGATACCGGACTTACCGTCTCGACCGCCCGCCTGCTCTCGGTCGGGATGGCCTTCCTCGCGGGTGTGCTCGCCGGCGCCGTCCTGGTGACCGCCGCCCCCGGACTCGTCGGAGGCCCCGTCGAGACGGGGCCAGACCCCGAAAATCCGCCATTCACGACCTCCAGCGGCGGTCCGAGCTGTTTCGACGGTGAGGTGAACCCGAACGCTGGGTGGGTCCACGAGGTCGCCGTCGGCGATTCGTACGCCGTGACGCTCAACGCCACCGTCGTCCACGAGGCCGGGACCGAAGTGCGTGCGACCGTGATCCCTCGGAGTGACAACGAGTACGAACTTGCCCTCCGAACGGTATCGGTAACGCCGGAGCAGTCATTCGATTGTGACCATGTCCGGACGACGTTCGCAATGGCCGCCTCCCTTCCTACCAGCTACCAGCGGTTGATCGTGACAATGAACGGCCGCGAACTCGTGCGGGCGACCCGGGATGACACGACTGGTGACCTCTACCCGCTTCCGAACCCGCTGAACGCCACTGCATGAGCGGCGAGAACGCTGTCCGGACTGGACCGAATCGAGACCTGAGGAGGGGCTATCTCGGCGCGTCGGGACAGCCAGACCCCAGACGTTCGGAGCGAATATCTCCGACCGACACACCACCGTCCATCAGGGAAGTCCCTATATATGTAAGGACGATTTACTATGTGACATCAACCCATGATCGCTCGTCGAACGATCCGCAACGGAGCAATTGGGGCGGTCGTCGGGAGCGTACTGGGCTTTATTCCGCTGGTGTTGCTGGTCGCGCCGGTGGTCGGCGGCGGTGTCGCGGGATATCTCGAACGTGATGGCGCGAAACGTGGCGCGGTTTCCGGTGGCGTTGCCGGTCTCCTGATGGCCGCGCTCACGACTGTGATCACTGGTACGATTACGTTCGCCCGGTTTGGCGACCTGCCGTTTGCGTCGCCGGATGTCCCCTTGGAGGGGCTCGCGCTCGCGGCAGCCCTGTCGTTGCTCGCATCGGTCGGACAGATCGTCGTCGCGGGGATCGGTGGCGGACTCGGAGGGATTCTCGAAACCGATCGACAGCGGGCTGACGACCGCGAGTCACTTTCAGGTGAGGACCGTCCCCGTTCGTGGCTGCGGATCCTCGGCAGTCTCCTCGCCGGATTGGTCACGTTCGGTGTCGTCGCTGTCGTGCTGACCACCGTCTTGGACCCGCTGATCTGGCCGTCACTACTGGTGAGCCTTCCCTTCGGAATCATCGCGGGTATCGGGGTCGCGGTCCTCACCAACCACTACCTCGCCCGAGCAGCCGAGGGGCGCGTCGACTGGCGACCGGTCGCTATCGGGGCGGTTGCTGTGATACTCGTGTTCGGCCTCGTCGTCGGTGGCCTGTCGGTGATCGGCCAGCAGCGCCAGGCCGCGACGACCGAGAGCACCTACCAGTACGAGGTGACGATCGCCGCCGACGAAACCCTCGAGAATACGACATTCTACGTCCCGGTTCCGACCGAAAACGGCTCTTCCCGCCTCGGCGAGCGGTTCGTCGAGGACGTCCGGTACGACAGGTACTCGCCGGCGGTCCGAGGGGACGACCCCGACCCTGCGCCGGTAGACTTCTCATACGAACTGGTCGAGACTGAAAGGGGACAAATGCTCGCGATCACTGCCGACCGGATCGAGGTGACGAAGGTCTACTACCGCGAGGTCGAAAACGAGACGATGGGCTGGTCCGAGCGGATTCCTGCCGAGGAGTACGATCCAGACAATCCGGACATGGGCGTCCAGAGCGACGGGAGCTTCACGTTTACCGTGACGCTCGTCGCTGACGAGCCGATCGACACCGCCGACCCGTTCGACGCCGAACCGCTGCTCGCCCCAGGAGCCGACCGAACTGAGGTCGACTGTTTTACCGGGGATTCGGCGACACACCGCTGTTTCGAGTACGAGGGCCAGATGTACGCCGACTACGAGACGAGCGAGGAGGCAACCGTCTACGTCTCCGCGCAGCTTGACGGTCGCAACGAGTGGTTCTCCGGGGGCTGGACCGGCAACGAGTACCGCGAGTGGTCCCGGGTCGAACTCCGCGGTCCTCAGTCGGGCTGGGTCCTCACAGACGGCGAACTCGAGGTCGGGAGCGGCAATTACCGGGACTGACGATCCGTAAAAGATGAACCATCACGAACTGATCGATATTGCGACCATCCGGCTCAGTGCCCTTCTCCTGGGTGAGACCAAGTTCTTCTCACGATCCGTCGACGCACCCCCGCTCGTCGACGTGACCACGGAGATGACGTCAGCAGTCGACGACGTCGGCGACCCGAGCACCGCCGGTCAATGCGACGTCGTGGTCGATACCCCAGTGGGAGAGTTTGAGACTGCGTATCAACCCTGGCAGTGGCTAGGACCCGAGTACCCGACACTCATCTATCACCACGGCAGCGGGGAGCGACCGTTCGACGTCGGGCGGTTCAGCACGAACTCCTTCCGGCGACTGTTCCTCGGGTCGGAGGAGGGCCTACCGGTCAATCTCATCGCCGTCCGGGCACCGTTTCACGACAGATCGAGTCGAGAATATGCCCGGGCGATGGGTGACCTGGAGAACTTCGTCGGGATGCTCGCCGCCTCGACGGGTCTGCTACAGGCGCTCACGGAACGGATTGCCGACCGAACCGACCGGTCCGTCGTCCTGTCGGGTATCAGCCTCGGTGGTTGGGCGGTCAACCTCCATCGGGCCTGTTTCGGGGCTGCTGACCGGTACGTCCCGCTGTTCGCCGGCGCCGCGCTCGGCGAGATGTTCGTCTCGTCTGTCTACCGCTATATGATCGCCGATGCCGCCTGGAGGCAGCCGTCACAGCTCCGCCAAGTGCTGGACTTCGAGGACGCCTTTCAGGCGGTTGACGCTGACGACTGCGCGCCGTTGCTCGGCCGGTACGACCGGATCATCGAGTACGACCGCCAGCGTCCGAGTTACACCGGTATGTCGCTCGCGGTGCTGAATCGGGGGCACGTCACTGGCGCACTTGCTGCAGCGACTCTCCGAGAGCATATGCTTGAAGCCATCCCAGACACGCCAAGCACTGACGGCGAGACGGGTGCGATCGACAAAGAGCGTATATGATGGTCTCGGCAGGCGAGCCCGTTACAAGCATTGCAGCACCAGCGACAAAACAGAGGAGATCGGCGATGAGTAGCTCATTACCGAGTGTTCGAGACGCGTTTTGGTTCATCGATTCTCTAATGAGAGTACTGGACAAGACACGGTGGTCGTTTCTAAGATACTCTCACAGTGAGTTTGTAGAGTCTGTGTCTGAGCCTCGCTCAATCTGCACGTATATGTAGTACGAGTAGACAACAGAGATGCCCGCTGTAAGGAGAACCGGCACGATGAGGAAATAGACAGCATAGTCACCGAAGAAGAGGCCAATGAGAGAGATGAGCGCGGTCAGTTTGAATAAGCGACCACCGAGGTGATGTGTTCGAGCCCAGACTTCGTCGCTCGAGAGCGTCCACGGCGTCCGGATTCCGACAAACCAGTTGCGTTCTGCGTGAGTGAGGAGTAATCCAACGTAGTAGAGCAGGCCCGCGACGGCTGCAAGGACGAGGAGCGTGAAGTCGAATTCGTAGCCGAGATTGAAGGCGATGACACCACCGTGGATGACGGTCATAAACACAACGAACACGACGACGAACCAGTCATACACCGGGCGGAATGAGATGATGTTCTCTCGAAGTGGGTCAATACGCGGGATGGCCGCGAAAATGACGAGAAGAACAGCGGATATCACCGGAAAGAGTGCGAGTGCTGCTGGCTTCGACATCGTTCCATCCGGTTGTCCGGCGGCGTTCCAGTGTGTCGCCATCCGTGCAGGGAGTTCTGGCGCGGCGAGCACACTCATCACACCGGAGATGACGACGACTGCCGCCGCGATCAGAAATCGTCGACGAGAATTCATAGCCGATGATAGACGCTCGGCCCTGATGAAGAGGCCGGTTCAGCGGCTCTCTACCCACTCTTCGGACACCTGACCGTCCACGTACACCGGCCTGAATCGGATTTCCCGCATGGTATTACAGGACTCGACTTTGAATACGCGGTATGGTTACCACATTAGAACAATACGGCACTGGTGGGGGAATCCCGATTGGAGCAGGAATCAGTGGAATTGCGGCGATGATCACTGGACTCCAATCTGAGTTCGCGGTCCTGGCTGGATTCGGTGCCGCAGGCGGGCTCGTGATTGGCGGATTTGCAGGCCGATTCGCTGACGCAAATCTGGATCAGACAAACTGGCAGTATCGCCTGGTTGGGTTCACTCTGTTTGTCAGTATCGTCGTCGGGGCACTTCTCGGGGGACTCTCGGCGTGGATGGTTGATCTATCACTCACTACCGGATTGTTCGCTGGAGGTGCGACGGGAGGTGTGTTCAGCATCTTCATGAGCGTGATCCTCATCTCTGCCGGTCGAAAACAATCCCCGTCTGCGTCACCAGCAAGCCCACCGTAGGCTGGCGATCAAACTCGTGACTTCACAGGAGAGTGGGTTCAGGTGAGTTGTCTCATGACTACCTATATATGCGGAGCAATCGACATTCTCCCTA
Source organism: Halobellus limi (assembly GCF_004799685.1). Lineage (NCBI taxonomy): Archaea > Methanobacteriati > Methanobacteriota > Halobacteria > Halobacteriales > Haloferacaceae > Halobellus > Halobellus limi. The sequence goes on along the minus strand of NZ_CP031314.1, from coordinate 4,134 downwards.
ATTGGACCAATGCCCGCTATCGAGACCTCCGCCCTGACCAAACGGTATGGTTCGACGACAGCCGTTGATCAACTTGACCTCTCTGTCCCCGACGGCACGGTCTATGGCTTTCTCGGCCCGAATGGGGCCGGGAAGACGACGACGATGCGGATGCTTACCGGCCTCACGACGCCGACCAGTGGGTCAGCCACCGTCGCCAATGTCCCAGTCACGGATCGGGATGCCCTCCGGCCGCATATCGGGTATCTGCCCGAAGAACCGCCACTGTACGAGCAGGCTACTGCCTACGAACAACTGGAGTACATCGCTGGACTCCGTGACCTCCCCGAACAACAGACGAAGGAACGAATCGACGAACTCCTTGGTCGTCTCGACCTCTCGCCGGATGACGCGGCGACCCGCATCGCAGATTACTCGAAAGGGATGCGACAGAAGGTGGCGTACATCCAAGCGATCCTCCACGATCCAGATGTCGCGTTTCTCGACGAACCCACATCCGGACTTGACCCGCGAGCCGCGCGAACCATCCGCGAACTCATCGGCGAACTCACCGACCAGGGCACCACGGTCTTTCTCTCGACGCACATCCTCCCCGTCGTCGAAGCAGTCGCCGACACCGTCGGGATCCTCTACGATGGCCGGCTCGTCGCTGAAGATACCCCCAGCCAACTGACGCAGCGTGCCGAGACTGGCGAGACGCGGACGCTCGAAGAGGCCTTCTTGGAAATCACAAGTTCCGATCCCGCCGCAGACGACGCGGAGGCGACACATGGCTGAGTCGAAGTGGCCTCAGCACGCACTCCGGGTCGGCGTCTTCGAATTCCGGCGTTCGGTCAGAGCAATCTGGCAGGACAAGGCGAGAGCGTTCCTCATGGCAGCGGGACTCGTCTTCCCGTCGCTCATGCTCGTCGGATTCATCTACCTCTTTTCAGGAGCGATTCGAAACGTCGGAACAGTTTCACTCCCGCCGGTCGCCCGTGGAACAGTTGCGCTCCTCTGGTTGTTCGGCGTATTTATCGCCACACAGCGTGTCGTTTCTGCCCGGCCACGCATCGACGCCGAGCAGCTCATGCTCACGACGGTCTCGGCCAGAACGGTCGTTGGCGGACTACTGGTCGCTGAAACACTCCGCGTCCTCGCGTATCTCGGGCTGCCAGTCTTGGTCCTGACGGGCGGCGTCGTCTACCTGTTCGGTTCACTGGTGAGTATTCTCCTGATACCACTCGCCGCCATCCTCCTCGGTCTCACTGCTGTCCTCGTCGGGATGGTTCTTGGCTACGCGATTGCGCTGTTAATAGCCACCTCCCCATTCGTTGCCCGCCATAAGACAGTCTTGGGTGGGATTGCCGTCGTCGTTGCGATAGGTGGGTACCTTCTCATGACGCTTCCACAGTTCGGCGGAGTCGGACAGGAGTCGCTCGCCGTTCTTCCGGTCGGATGGTTCGTCGATCTCGCCGTCATCGGCAGCCCCGTTCGAGGATCGATGACGCGAGCAGGCGTCGCTGTGGGCGGGAGCCTCCTCGTCGTAGTCGGCGGGATCGTGCTTGTCGAACGTGAGGCAACTCGACTCTGGTTCACAGACCCTGTCAGCGGTGAGAAAAAGACAGACGTCGACCCCGAACACACCACGCCCGAGCAAGATGGGACTCGAACGGCGTTGACAGACGCGATTTCGCCCCTTGGGATTCCACGGGGAGTCTCGCAGCCCACCCGCCGGGTCGCCCAATGGACTCTCTTACGAACGCGACGCGATCCCCGTCGGCTCAACTTCCTACTGTTACCCGTCGTGATGGTGGGTAGTGGCTTGTTTAGCTCAGGGATGCAGGCCGCATCCCCTTGGATGGTCTTCGCGCCTGCCGCTGCCGTCCTCTTGCCCTGGATGGCAGGCGCGACGTTTGCGATGAATCCACTCGGAGACGAAGGCACAGTTCTCCCCGTCACGCTCATCTCAGTCTCAGGCGCATCCTACGTCCGCGGACTGATGCTCCCCGGCTTGTTGTTCGGGATACCAATCGTCGTACTCGTGACCGCGGGCGCGGGGGTCGTTGGCCCATTTGAACTGCCAGTCGCAATCGGACTCGTGGGAGTGAGTCTCCTGACAACACTTGTTGCCATCACAACAGCTCCAGCTGTTGGTCTGTTATTTCCGCGGTTCAGCGCGATCAGCATCGGACAGAGCCGCGAGGTAATTCCGCCGCGATTGCTGACGACCGCACTCCACTTCCTAGGCGTAACGATTCCAGCAACAGTTCTAGTGGTACTGCTCATCGAACCTCAACTCGGCCAAACGCTCATCGCGGGTATCACTGGGTTCCTCCCGGCGGCGCTCATCCAGTTAGCTACTGGCGGGGACGGAGACATCCTCTCGGATGTGGGAGCGTGGTTTCAGAACCTCGGAACGGCGGTTCAGTCAATCAATCTCGAATCGTTCCGGCTCACCGCTGGCGGGCTCCTCATCTTCAGTGCAGTGATTGTTGCAGTCGTCTCATACCGGGTAGCCATACGCCGATTCGATAGCTACTCGCCGCCGACGTAACCGCAATCTGCATCTGGAGCGCATTGTCGAGTGCCGGTGCTGCTAGCTCGCTCCCATCTGTGGGAAAGGGGATCTGGTCGTACATAGGAGAGATCCGAGGGACTGAATGGATACTACTGGCCTTCGGTAGTGATATCCAACGCTCCTTCTTCTGCGGTCTGGGCCTCACGCCACCAGACCAGCTCGAACTCGATACTCTGTTTTGCTTCAGTATCCCCTGCAGACCAGTCCGACTCGCCTTCCAGCTTGAACGTCACCAGGTTCGTCGGGTCCAACTGAACCTGCTTCCCACCGAGTTCGAGCGTCACAGCGCCGTCGCCGTCGAGTTGCTCGGCGAGTTCGCGGAGGTACGATACAATTTCGGACCGCGTTTTCTCGGCTTCAGTTTCGAGTTCGCCCATACGTTTGAGTACGGGAGAAGTCTGGATAAATGGAGGAGAGATTCTCTACCCGGAGGAATCACTCACCGTTGCTAGATCAGAAATACGCTGCATGAGACCGGTTGATGAGTCATTTCAGTTTTCTTCCGAGCAACAATTCCAACGCGTATGCATTGAGAACCCCAGTCTCAACTTCCATCGGTCCCCGCTCTACGCGAGGTCATTAGTCGCCGAGTTCCGAGAGCCGAGTCTGGATTTCCTCGGCATCTGCCTCAGAGAGCGCCTCAACACCGAACTGAACGAGTAGCGGGTAGAAGTGGCGGTTCTTCTTAAACTCGTCCTGACCCGCCTTGCGGAGCTTCAGCTGGGACTCGAGGTAGGTGTCCTCCATCTCGTCGAGGACATCGTCGGGAATGTAGATCGTCCGCCCGTTCCACTCGTCCTTGATGTTCGTCTTCGTTTTGCTCGTTTCGTTCGTTTCACTCGTTGAAGTCGATTCGGTCGTTTCGGTCGATGAACTGGTTTCCACCGTTTCACTCACCTCACTCGTTTCGCTGGATTCGACCTCATCGTCCTCCTCTTCGTAGTTGCCCTCGATGCCGGAAGCATCACCCCAGCCGTCGCTCATGCTTCCACCTCCTCAGGCGCAGTCTTCTCGAATGTCCCGTCGAACAGGTCGGCGATCTCGTTGAATAGGTCGCGTGCATCCTCGACGCGCTGGTTCTCCTTGCCAAAGCCGAAGACAGACACACCCTCACCGATCGACTGGGAGAGATCGGTCCGCTTCGGAATCTCGAACACTGGGAGGGAATACGCCGACTTGATCTCCTCGATGGTGTCGCGATGTTCGGCGTTCTGCTCGACACGGTTACAGACAATCGCGAGCCGATTGATGTCTCCGTACGCCTGTTCGAGGGAACTCAGCTGCTTTGCGAAAATCTGGAGGCTGTTGGCGTTGAGCTTCTCGGGAATGACGGGGATGACGACGTTGCCGGTCGCGACCAGGGCGTTGTCGGTGAGGACGTTCAGGGATGGCGGCGTGTCGACGATGATGTAGTCGTAGTCCTTGTCGAGCTCGTCGAGTGTCATCTCCAGCCGCTCGCGACTCTTCGGCGCCTCAAGCAGCGTCTGGATGTTCTTGTTGTTCGCGAGCTTCTCGCTGGCGGGAAGGATGTCGAATTCCTCGTGCTCGACGATGATGTCGTTCACCGACTCCAT